>NZ_JASCAN010000050.1:0-1501 GCF_029967775.1 Enterobacter sp. V89_11
TTATGCTCAACCGAATTACCGTTCAGCTCCCGGTGGAGGGGCTTCTGTTCTGGAAACTGACGGGCCGCGAGGCGATGTCCGAGTCGTTCGCCCTGACGCTGACCCTGCTTGGCACGGATGCGCGCATTGACCGCAGCAAACTGCTGGGTCAGCCGGTCACGGTGACCATCCCGACGCAGAGCCTGCTGACGCCCCGCTATATCAATGGAAAAATCACCCGCGTGGCGGTGAGTGCCGTCGAGCTGACGGGCACCCGCTATGCGGTGTACCAGCTGACGGTGGAGCCGGACCTGTGGCCGATGAAGCGCGACCGTAACCTGCGTATCTTCCAGGGTCAGACGGTACCGCAGATTGTGAAAACCCTGCTGGCTGAACATCAGGTCAACGTGGAGGATAAACTCACCGGGAGCTACCGGGTGTGGGACTACTGCGTGCAGTATCAGGAGTCGAGCCTGGACTTCATCAGCCGTCTGATGGAGCTGGAGGGGATTGCGTATCACTTCAGCCACGACGCCGACAGGCACACCCTGGTGCTCACCGACGCCGCCACGCAGCACCAGCCGTTCAGCGGCTATGAGGTCATTCCTTACCACCAGACGCCGTCAGGCGGCAGTACGGACGAAGAGGGTATCAGCCAGTGGGCGCTGGAGGACAGCGTCACCCCGGGGATTTACAGCCTCGATGACTACGACTTCCGCAAGCCGAACGCGTGGCTGTTCCAGGCCCAGCAGAACCCGGCGTCACCGAAGCCGGGCAGCATCGACGTGTACGACTGGCCGGGACGGTTTGTTGAGACCGGGCATGCGGAGTTCTACGCCCGTATCCGTCAGGAGCGCTGGCAGGTGGAGCACCAGCAGATTCAGGCGACGGCCACGGCCGCGGGTATTGCACCGGGACACACCTTCACCCTGACTAACGCCCCGTTCTTCAGTGATAACGGTGACTATCTGGTCACGGCGGCGGGTTACCATTTCGAGGAGAACCGCTACGCGAGCGGCGAGGGTGAAACCCTTCACCGCACTGATTTCGCGGTCATCCCGGCGTCGGTGTCATACCGTCCGGCGCAGAGCACGGCGTGGCCGCGCACCTACGGCCCGCAGACGGCAAAAGTTGTGGGGCCAAATGGGGAGAGTATCTGGACGGACAAATATGGCCGCGTGAAGGTGAAATTCCACTGGGACCGTCTGGCGAAGGGGGATGACACCAGCTCCTGCTGGGTGCGTGTGTCGAGCGCCTGGGCGGGTCAGGGGTACGGCGGGGTGCAAATTCCGCGGGTCGGCGATGAGGTGGTGGTGGACTTTATCAACGGCGATCCGGACCGTCCGATTATTACTGGTCGCGTGTACAACGAGGCGAGCATGCCGCCGTGGGCGCTGCCGGCGGCGGCCACGCAGATGGGTTTTATGAGCCGCACGAAGGATGGCTCCGTGGATAATGCCAATGCCCTGCGCTTTGAGGACAAGGCGGGTGCAGAGCAGGTGTGGATCCAGGCCGAGCGCAA
>NZ_JASCAN010000051.1:0-1194 GCF_029967775.1 Enterobacter sp. V89_11
AAGATTACATCGTTAAAGATGGCGATGTGATGAACTCTTGTTTAACGTTTGATTTTCTTACGGGGTTAAAACACATTTTTCCAGGAGTTCTGTCTTCACACTGGCCTCAAAAGGTATGCTTTCAACAGTCGCAAGCTTTATTTTCGACACACCATCATTAAATAATTGCGAGGTTTTTAACACCAATGCGCATTCAATTCATGATTTTATATTATTCCATTTGCAATAATCCCTCCAGGATTTTTCATCTCTGAAACCAGAACGATAATTACAATAAATTGCACCTGAACAATTCCAATGGTCATATGCCGCATTAATATGGCCCCATGCACCATGAATTGGGAGGTCAACATTAGTTTTTTCTTTGAACCAATCCCTTAATTTTTTTATGACTTTCCCCTCTGGATTTTTTTGCTCCCCATCAATTAATTTATAAGGTGCGAAACTCCAACTACCTATAATAGCATTTTCATCATTAGGTTGAATAAAGTTAACTATCAAATAAATATCACCATGCGTGTTTCCTTTTATGTTAAAAATAGCTCTATAAGAGACTGTATCACATCCCTTATCTGGCCAAGGCTCCCAATTTAAATTATTATTATTCATTATTTCTTTTTTGGTTATAAGTGGTGTCAGCATCAGCATTTTATTGAAGAAAAAAGCGCCTGTATCTATAGCAAGATTCATAGTCATATTCCGATATCAAAAGGCTTGCTAATAGGCTCAAGCACAATTTTATAATTTGAAAGGAAAATTATGTTCCTCCTCCCTGACCAAAAACAACAGGATCTTATGATAATGCTTGTCCCGTTCCAGCAACTGCATCTCGTTTTACACGGTACGCCTAAATTTTGCTACGGAATCCAAATATTCTATGTGGCTGTACCTGCAAACTCTCCCATAGTTTTTGTCTACTACCGCCAGCGGCATCGAGAGTTGCCTTATCAAAATAAAAACCAGATTGTCCAGGAGCACCACCGTAGATGACATCACCTTCTTTTAACATTGTGTAAGACCATAAGTCGCGTCCTTTGTACTCCCCATGACCTTGCCACTGCCTGCCGAAAGCAGCCTGATTATGGTCATTTGCTTTCGTCGGTGCACATCTTGGTTTCAACCCCCACGGATCCCCCCATCCCAGCGCATTCGGCGCATACTGGTAAAGGTTTATCCCCCCGCCAGCCCTATCGG
>NZ_JASCAN010000052.1:0-1090 GCF_029967775.1 Enterobacter sp. V89_11
GCCTGCGCGGAAGATGTAACGGGGCTAAACCATGCACCGAAGCTGCGGCAGCGACACTATGTGTTGTTGGGTAGGGGAGCGTTCTGTAAGCCGTTGAAGGTGTCCTGTGAGGGGTGCTGGAGGTATCAGAAGTGCGAATGCTGACATAAGTAACGATAAAGCGGGTGAAAAGCCCGCTCGCCGGAAGACCAAGGGTTCCTGTCCAACGTTAATCGGGGCAGGGTGAGTCGACCCCTAAGGCGAGGCCGAAAGGCGTAGTCGATGGGAAACAGGTTAATATTCCTGTACTTGGTGTTACTGCGAAGGGGGGACGGAGAAGGCTATGTTAGCCGGGCGACGGTTGTCCCGGTTTAAGCATGTAGGCGGAACGATTAGGTAAATCCGGTCGTTTATTAACGCTGAGGTGTGATGACGAGGCACTACGGTGCTGAAGTAACAAATGCCCTGCTTCCAGGAAAAGCCTCTAAGCATCAGGTAACATCAAATCGTACCCCAAACCGACACAGGTGGTCAGGTAGAGAATACCAAGGCGCTTGAGAGAACTCGGGTGAAGGAACTAGGCAAAATGGTGCCGTAACTTCGGGAGAAGGCACGCTGATATGTAGGTGAAGCCCCTGCGGGTGGAGCTGAAATCAGTCGAAGATACCAGCTGGCTGCAACTGTTTATTAAAAACACAGCACTGTGCAAACACGAAAGTGGACGTATACGGTGTGACGCCTGCCCGGTGCCGGAAGGTTAATTGATGGGGTTAGCGGTAACGCGAAGCTCTTGATCGAAGCCCCGGTAAACGGCGGCCGTAACTATAACGGTCCTAAGGTAGCGAAATTCCTTGTCGGGTAAGTTCCGACCTGCACGAATGGCGTAATGATGGCCAGGCTGTCTCCACCCGAGACTCAGTGAAATTGAACTCGCTGTGAAGATGCAGTGTACCCGCGGCAAGACGGAAAGACCCCGTGAACCTTTACTATAGCTTGACACTGAACACTGGTCCTTGATGTGTAGGATAGGTGGGAGGCTTTGAAGCGTGGACGCCAGTCTGCGTGGAGCCAACCTTGAAATACCACCCTTTAATGGCTGGTGTTCTAACGT
>NZ_JASCAN010000053.1:0-820 GCF_029967775.1 Enterobacter sp. V89_11
GTCGCTGCCGCAGCTTCGGTGCATGGTTTAGCCCCGTTACATCTTCCGCGCAGGCCGACTCGACCAGTGAGCTATTACGCTTTCTTTAAATGATGGCTGCTTCTAAGCCAACATCCTGGCTGTCTGTGCCTTCCCACATCGTTTCCCACTTAACCATGACTTTGGGACCTTAGCTGGCGGTCTGGGTTGTTTCCCTCTTCACGACGGACGTTAGCACCCGCCGTGTGTCTCCCGTGATAACATTCTTCGGTATTCGTAGTTTGCATCGGGTTGGTAAGCCGGGATGGCCCCCTAGCCGAAACAGTGCTCTACCCCCGAAGATGAGTTCACGAGGCGCTACCTAAATAGCTTTCGGGGAGAACCAGCTATCTCCCGGTTTGATTGGCCTTTCACCCCCAGCCACAAGTCATCCGCTAATTTTTCAACATTAGTCGGTTCGGTCCTCCAGTTAGTGTTACCCAACCTTCAACCTGCCCATGGCTAGATCACCGGGTTTCGGGTCTATACCCTGCAACTTAACGCCCAGTTAAGACTCGGTTTCCCTTCGGCTCCCCTATACGGTTAACCTTGCTACAGAATATAAGTCGCTGACCCATTATACAAAAGGTACGCAGTCACCCCATAAAAGAGGCTCCCACTGCTTGTACGTACACGGTTTCAGGTTCTTTTTCACTCCCCTCGCCGGGGTTCTTTTCGCCTTTCCCTCACGGTACTGGTTCACTATCGGTCAGTCAGGAGTATTTAGCCTTGGAGGATGGTCCCCCCATATTCAGACAGGATACCACGTGTCCCGCCCTACTCTTCGAGTTCACAGCCTGTG
>NZ_JASCAN010000054.1:0-735 GCF_029967775.1 Enterobacter sp. V89_11
AGAGGACGTTGAGTTTCTAGTAAAACTGACATGAAAACGTCCAGAGTCCCTCTGGGGATTTGTGAAAATAGCCGATACCATTGTCCGCCCACATCCAGTTTACTTTTTCTTCTGACCCCACTTGAAAGACAAAATCTTGAATCCCCACACCATGTTGTATCTCCATTGGATATCCTCCAACCTTGGTTCCCCTGTACCGGTTAAAACCATCAAAGAATCTATCACTTGCATCCTCATCATCGTTTACGTCAGACAAGTCAATAATATCCCAAGCATCCTCCCATCCCGGAGCATCATCATTGACACTCACCCACCGAACCGGAAATGCTCGATATGGAGTGTTAATTGCAGGCAATAACTCAAGCCCATCAAGGGTGGCGTATTCTCGTATTAGCCACCCCTCGCCATGAGGTTTATCAAATGGATGGCTTTCCATATTATGATAAAGCACTAAGAGCGCGATCCCCTTCAGTTGTTCAGGAATCACGGGAAGCTCATCTACGCGAATCTGGAGAAGCGGAAACATCGGCTGCCCCTTCCAAACTGGCAACCCTTCACCTGGAAGAGCGACTCCTTTTAAAAACCAGGATGTAATTGGGTCTGCTGTAGGGCGGAAACCACCGACTTGTGCCACAGATGCAGTACGTAATTTGGATCTGAGTTCTTCTAAAACTAACGCACTCTTGGATTTCATAATTGCATCCTTGCGTATGCCCATACTCTTGGATTCTGAAA
>NZ_JASCAN010000055.1:0-729 GCF_029967775.1 Enterobacter sp. V89_11
GGACGGCAGCGTGACCGTGACGGCCGCCGTCAGTGACAAGGCGGGTAACCCGGCCTCGGTGGCTCACAACCTGGCTGTTGACGTGACGGTGCCGGTCGTGACCATCAACACCGTGGCAGGCGACGACGTGATTAACGTGGCTGAGCATGCGCAGGCGCAGATCGTCAGCGGCTCCGCCACCGGCGCGGCGGCGGGCGATAAAGTCACCGTGACCCTTGGCAGCCAGACCTACACCACCGTGCTGGACGCCGCGGGCAACTGGAGCGTGGGCGTTCCGGCGAACGTGATTTCCGCGCTGCAGGATGGCACCGTGACGGTCAGCGTCAGCGTCACCGATGCCGCGGGCAATACCGGATCAGGCACCCATAACGTGACCGTCGATACCGGGCTGCCTTCCGTGGGCTTCGATACCCTGAGTGGCGACAATGTGCTGAACGCGGTGGAGAAAGGTCAGGATCTGAGCGTCAGCGGTACCAGCGCCAACCTTGCGGAAGGTACCCTGGTCACCGTGACCCTGAACGGCAAACAGTACACCGCAACAACCGCGGCGGACGGCGGCTGGAGCCTGACGGTACCGGCAGCGGATCTGGCCGCGCTGGGTGAGGCGAACTACACCCTGAGCGCAACCGCGACGAACACCGTGGGGAACAGCGTCAGCAATACGGCGAACCTGCAGGTCGACACCGCGCTGCCGACCGTCACCATCAACACCGTGGCCGGTGACAACGT
>NZ_JASCAN010000056.1:0-705 GCF_029967775.1 Enterobacter sp. V89_11
ATCCGGGTTGCGGACAGTGTCTGGTGGGTAGTTTGACTGGGGCGGTCTCCTCCCAAAGAGTAACGGAGGAGCACGAAGGTTAGCTAATCCTGGTCGGACATCAGGAGGTTAGTGCAATGGCATAAGCTAGCTTGACTGCGAGAGTGACGGCTCGAGCAGGTGCGAAAGCAGGTCATAGTGATCCGGTGGTTCTGAATGGAAGGGCCATCGCTCAACGGATAAAAGGTACTCCGGGGATAACAGGCTGATACCGCCCAAGAGTTCATATCGACGGCGGTGTTTGGCACCTCGATGTCGGCTCATCACATCCTGGGGCTGAAGTAGGTCCCAAGGGTATGGCTGTTCGCCATTTAAAGTGGTACGCGAGCTGGGTTTAGAACGTCGTGAGACAGTTCGGTCCCTATCTGCCGTGGGCGCTGGAGAATTGAGGGGGGCTGCTCCTAGTACGAGAGGACCGGAGTGGACGCATCACTGGTGTTCGGGTTGTCATGCCAATGGCACTGCCCGGTAGCTAAATGCGGAAGAGATAAGTGCTGAAAGCATCTAAGCACGAAACTTGCCCCGAGATGAGTTCTCCCTGAGACTTTAAGTCTCCTGAAGGAACGTTGAAGACTACGACGTTGATAGGTCGGGTGTGTAAGCGCAGCGATGCGTTGAGCTAACCGATACTAATGAACCGTGAGGCTTAACCTTACAACGCCGAAG
>NZ_JASCAN010000057.1:0-626 GCF_029967775.1 Enterobacter sp. V89_11
CACGTCCCCGTGCACTTCCTGCAGCAGACGGAACCCTTCCCAGACAAACCGGGTGCTGACTGGCTTGCCGGTTGGCTGTCCGCCCAGCATCTGACGTCGCATTTTGCTGATGCGGCGACCGAGTGGATCGTAGCGGAAGCTGACCTGCGTCAGGCTGTTGTGCGTGACCTTCTCAGCAGAATCTTCCAGCGAGTTACCGGCAGCATCCCAGCGCCACTGCTCCTTGCCGGGCAGCGTGCCGTCCTGAACAAGCAAACGCCCGGCGCTGTCGTACTGCCAGCGGTACCAGCTGAACGGGTTATCGTCCCGCTATTCCGGTATCAGGTTATTACGGTAGTCATAATCCCAGCGGCGATACCCGCATCGCGGTGCCGGACGCTGGGCATTGCCGGTAAAGACGTTCCGGCGATGCAGTTGACCAAGACGGTCGTACTCGCTGCGGGTAGTCAGCAGCCCCTGGGTGCGGCTGGTCTCATGGTGAAGTTCGTCGCGGCTAAAATCTGAAACCGACAGCTTATTGAGAGCAGGGTGAACAAGGCGCGAAGAAGCAGGCAAGATGCGTGCGGAAGGCAAAGATTACATCGTTAAAGATGGCGATGTGATGAACTCTTGTTTAACGTTTGATT
>NZ_JASCAN010000058.1:0-556 GCF_029967775.1 Enterobacter sp. V89_11
CCGTTGACGTTGGTGACGCTCACCTGCACGCTGGCATCGCCCTCTTTCAGACCGGTCAGGTCGGCAGACGGTACGGTATAAGTCCAGTTACCACTGGCATCGACAGTGGTGGTATAGATTGTACCGCCCATGGCGAGGGTGACGGTCTGTCCGGCTTCCACGTTGGTGGTCGCACCTGACAGCACCAGATCGGTCCCTTTTTCTGCCGCGTTAATCACGTCGTCGGTAGCGATGGCGTTAATGCTGATCGCCACGGTCGCCAGATCCACCGTCACGTCGTGGCTGATGGTCATCGGGTTGCCCGTCGGGCTATCGCCGGTAACGGTAATTTTCACGGTGCCTTCCGGCCACGCGCTGACGTCTGCGGCCGGCACGGCTGCGTTCCAGGTCCCGTCCGCCAGTACGGACGCCGCATAGGTTTTGCCGTTCACGGTGATGGTCAGTGCCGTGCCCGCTGCCAGCCCATCGCTGGAGCCGCTGACAATCAGGTTCTGACCATGTTCGATGCTGTTAATCACATCGTCGCCTGCCACGGTATCGACACGCAGGCCCGGCA
>NZ_JASCAN010000005.1:0-247822 GCF_029967775.1 Enterobacter sp. V89_11
ACGCTTAGTCGCTTAACCTCACAACCCGAAGATGTTTCTTTCGATTCATCACCGGTTTGCGAAAATTTGAGAGACTCGAACACACATTAACTGTGTGTCGTTTCAATTTTCAGCTTGATCCAGATTTTTAAAGAGCAAAATTTCACAATGCACTTCGCAGTACATTTTGAAATTTATCATTCATCAGACAATCTGTGTGAGCACTACAAAGGCAGGTTCTTTAAGGTAAGGAGGTGATCCAACCGCAGGTTCCCCTACGGTTACCTTGTTACGACTTCACCCCAGTCATGAATCACAAAGTGGTAAGCGCCCTCCCGAAGGTTAAGCTACCTACTTCTTTTGCAACCCACTCCCATGGTGTGACGGGCGGTGTGTACAAGGCCCGGGAACGTATTCACCGTAGCATTCTGATCTACGATTACTAGCGATTCCGACTTCATGGAGTCGAGTTGCAGACTCCAATCCGGACTACGACGCACTTTATGAGGTCCGCTTGCTCTCGCGAGTTCGCTTCTCTTTGTATGCGCCATTGTAGCACGTGTGTAGCCCTACTCGTAAGGGCCATGATGACTTGACGTCATCCCCACCTTCCTCCAGTTTATCACTGGCAGTCTCCTTTGAGTTCCCGGCCGGACCGCTGGCAACAAAGGATAAGGGTTGCGCTCGTTGCGGGACTTAACCCAACATTTCACAACACGAGCTGACGACAGCCATGCAGCACCTGTCTCAGAGTTCCCGAAGGCACCAATCCATCTCTGGAAAGTTCTCTGGATGTCAAGAGTAGGTAAGGTTCTTCGCGTTGCATCGAATTAAACCACATGCTCCACCGCTTGTGCGGGCCCCCGTCAATTCATTTGAGTTTTAACCTTGCGGCCGTACTCCCCAGGCGGTCGACTTAACGCGTTAGCTCCGGAAGCCACGCCTCAAGGGCACAACCTCCAAGTCGACATCGTTTACGGCGTGGACTACCAGGGTATCTAATCCTGTTTGCTCCCCACGCTTTCGCACCTGAGCGTCAGTCTTTGTCCAGGGGGCCGCCTTCGCCACCGGTATTCCTCCAGATCTCTACGCATTTCACCGCTACACCTGGAATTCTACCCCCCTCTACAAGACTCTAGCCTGCCAGTTTCGAATGCAGTTCCCAGGTTGAGCCCGGGGATTTCACATCCGACTTGACAGACCGCCTGCGTGCGCTTTACGCCCAGTAATTCCGATTAACGCTTGCACCCTCCGTATTACCGCGGCTGCTGGCACGGAGTTAGCCGGTGCTTCTTCTGCGGGTAACGTCAATTGCTGTGGTTATTAACCACAACACCTTCCTCCCCGCTGAAAGTACTTTACAACCCGAAGGCCTTCTTCATACACGCGGCATGGCTGCATCAGGCTTGCGCCCATTGTGCAATATTCCCCACTGCTGCCTCCCGTAGGAGTCTGGACCGTGTCTCAGTTCCAGTGTGGCTGGTCATCCTCTCAGACCAGCTAGGGATCGTCGCCTAGGTGAGCCGTTACCCCACCTACTAGCTAATCCCATCTGGGCACATCTGATGGCAAGAGGCCCGAAGGTCCCCCTCTTTGGTCTTGCGACGTTATGCGGTATTAGCTACCGTTTCCAGTAGTTATCCCCCTCCATCAGGCAGTTTCCCAGACATTACTCACCCGTCCGCCACTCGTCACCCGAGAGCAAGCTCTCTGTGCTACCGTTCGACTTGCATGTGTTAGGCCTGCCGCCAGCGTTCAATCTGAGCCATGATCAAACTCTTCAATTTAAGTTTGATGCTCGTGAATTAAACTTCGTAATGAATTACGTATGTTCACTCAGAGACTTGGTATTCATTTTTTGTCCGAAGACATTAAGAATCCATGTCACTTTGAGTGCCCACACAGATTGTCTGATAAATTGTTAAAGAGCAGTTGCGACGCGGCTTACAGCTCACCGTCGCGAGGTGGCGTATATTACGCTTTCCTCTTTCAGAGTCAACCCTGAAGTTCAGGATTTTTTCTCTTCAACCGACCGGGTTAACTGTGAAGTGATTCACATCTGCCGTGTCGATGGAGGCGCATTATAGGGTGCCGCCGAGGAATGACAAGCGGAAATATGCATTTTTATTTCGACCGCTCACCTTTTCACCAAAAAGGCTATTTTTGGTGCTTTTTAATCTCTTTTGGCAGCTCTGCCAGGCTATTAATCACCCAATCCGCGGCACTCTCTGCTTCAGGGGTCACAGGTTTGCCGGTGCGCACAAGTATTTTAGTCCCCACACCTGCGGCGGTTGCTGCCTGCATATCTTCCAGTTTATCGCCCACCATATAAGAAGCAGCCATATCGATATGCAGGAATTCCTGCGCAGAGATAAACATTCCCGGATGCGGCTTGCGGCAATCACACGTCTGGCGAAACTCTTCTACAGTTCCCTGCGGGTGGTGCGGGCAATAGTAAATGCCATCAAGTTCGACACCGCGGTCAGCCAGCGACCAGTCCATCCATTCCGTCAGCGTCTCGAATTGCGCCTCGGTGAATTTTCCACGTGCGATACCGGACTGGTTGGTCACGACCACCAGCGCATAGCCCATCTCTTTCAGCTGGCGCATGGCATCGATAACGCCCTCGATAAACTCGAACTCATCAATCTCGTGGACATAACCGTGATCCACATTAATAGTGCCATCACGATCGAGAAAAATTGCGGGTACTGATTTTGCCACCGGTTTGCTCCTGAAAAAGGCATGTACAGCTAGTATCTCATGAATCGCAGCGCAATAAAGTGCTCATCGTACAGAGTTGGATTGATTTAGACGTCTGGATGCCTTAACATCCGTTTTGTTTACGGTCATCACCCGTATCTGGCAGAAGAAAATGCCACGGCTAACTTACATACGATAAAAATAATCTAATGATTAAACTTTCCAATATCACCAAAGTGTTCCAGCAGGGGAACCGAACCATTCAGGCGCTGAACAATGTCAGCCTGCATGTTCCTGCTGGTCAAATTTATGGCGTCATTGGCGCATCGGGTGCAGGTAAAAGTACGCTGATCCGTTGTGTTAACCTGCTTGAGCGCCCAACCCAGGGTCGTGTAGAAGTAGGCGGGCAGGAACTGACCGCCCTTTCAGAGAAAGAACTGACGAAAGCACGCCGCCAGATTGGCATGATCTTCCAGCACTTTAACCTGCTGGCCTCCCGTACGGTATTTGGCAACGTTGCCTTGCCGCTGGAACTGGACAACACGCCAAAAGAAGAAGTTAAGCGTCGCGTAACCGAACTGCTGGATCTCGTCGGTCTGGGTGATAAACACGATAGCTACCCGGCAAACCTGTCCGGTGGACAAAAACAGCGTGTGGCCATTGCCCGCGCGCTGGCAAGTAACCCGAAAGTGCTGCTGTGCGATGAAGCCACCAGCGCATTAGATCCCGCCACTACGCGTTCCATTCTGGAGCTGCTGAAGGACATCAACCGTCGCCTCGGCCTGACCATTCTCCTTATTACACATGAAATGGACGTGGTGAAACGCATCTGTGATTGCGTCGCGGTAATCAGTAACGGTGAGTTGATTGAGCAAGACACGGTCAGCGAAGTGTTTTCCCATCCGAAAACCCCACTGGCACAACAGTTTATTCAGTCCACGCTGCACCTGGATATTCCGGAAGATTATCTGGAGCGTTTAAAAACAGAATCGACCGCGGACAGCGTCCCGATGCTGCGTATGGAGTTCACTGGCCAGTCCGTCGATGCGCCACTGCTGTCCGAAACCGCGCGCCGCTTTAATGTGAATAACAATATCATCAGCGCGCAAATGGATTACGCCGGTGGCGTGAAGTTCGGCATCATGCTGACGGAAATGCACGGCACACAAGCAGAAACCCAGGCGGCAATTGCCTGGCTGCAAGAACATCACGTAAAAGTAGAGGTACTGGGTTATGTCTGAGCCGATGATGTGGCTGCTGGTTCGCGGCGTTTGGGAAACGCTGGCAATGACCTTTGTATCAGGCTTCTTTGGTTTTGTGATTGGTCTGCCGGTCGGCGTGCTGTTGTATGTGACGCGCCCGGGACAAATCATTGAGAACGCGAAGCTGTATCGCACCCTGTCTGCACTGGTGAATATCTTCCGTTCTATCCCGTTCATTATTCTGCTGGTGTGGATGATTCCATTTACCCGTGTGATCGTGGGAACGTCTATCGGTTTGCAGGCAGCCATCGTTCCGCTGACCGTGGGAGCTGCGCCGTTTATCGCCCGTATGGTGGAAAACGCCCTGCTGGAAATCCCGACCGGTTTGATCGAGGCTTCCCGCGCGATGGGGGCAACGCCAATGCAGATCGTGCGTAAAGTCCTGCTGCCTGAAGCGCTGCCAGGGCTGGTGAATGCGGCAACCATTACGTTGATTACTCTGGTGGGTTATTCCGCGATGGGCGGTGCCGTTGGCGCCGGCGGTTTAGGCCAGATTGGCTACCAGTACGGCTATATTGGTTATAACGCTACCGTAATGAATACCGTTCTGGTATTGCTGGTTGTGCTGGTTTACTTAATCCAGTTCTCTGGCGATCGCATCGTCCGGACTGTTACTCACAAATAACGTTACACACAACACAAACTCGACGAGTTAAGGATATAACATGGCGTTTAAATTAAAGACCTTTGCAGCGGTAGGCGCGCTGATCGGCTCTCTGGCACTGGTGGGTTGCGGTCAGGACGAAAAAGATCCAAACCACATCAAAGTGGGCGTTATCGTGGGTGCAGAACAGCAGGTTGCTGAAGTCGCGCAGAAAGTCGCGAAAGAGAAGTATGGTCTGGACGTTGAGCTGGTGACCTTTAACGATTACGTTCTGCCGAACGAAGCGCTGAGCAAAGGCGATATCGACGCCAATGCCTTCCAGCACAAACCTTACCTGGATCAGCAGATCAAGGATCGCGGCTATAAACTGGTGGGTGTGGGTAACACCTTTGTTTACCCTATTGCCGGTTACTCCAAGAAAATTAAATCTCTGGACGAACTGCAGCCAGGCTCTCAGGTTGCCGTCCCTAACGACCCAACCAACCTTGGCCGTTCCCTGCTGCTGCTGCAGAAAGTGGGCCTGATTAAACTGAAAGACGGTGTTGGCCTGCTGCCAACCGTTCTGGATGTCACCGAGAATCCGAAAAATCTGAAAATTGTTGAGCTGGAAGCCCCACAGCTGCCACGTTCTCTCGACGACGCGCAGATTGCCCTGGCCGTTATCAACACCACGTACGCCAGCCAGATTGGCCTGACGCCAGCAAAAGACGGTATCTTCGTTGAAGACAAAGATTCCCCGTATGTAAACCTGATCGTGACTCGCGAAGACAACAAAGATGCGGAAAACGTGAAGAAGTTTGTACAGGCTTATCAGTCTGACGAAGTTTACCAGGAAGCCAACAAAGTGTTTAACGGCGGCGCTGTTAAGGGCTGGTAATCTCACCTCAGTGTAATATCATCAAGACGGGCTTATGCCCGTCTTGTCATTTGTGCAGTCAACTGATTCAATATCTGACGTTTTGATTATCCATTGAGGAATTATTATGCGTGCTTTACCGATCTGTCTTTTAGCACTCATGCTGAGCGGCTGTTCTATGCTAAGCAGATCTCCTGTTGAACCTGTCCAAAGCACGGAAACCCCGCCAAAAGCAGAACCCGTAAAACCGAAAGCGCCTCGCCCTGCGCCGGTTCGCATTATTACCAAAGCTGACGAACTCGTGGGTAAACCTTTCCGTGAACTGGGTGAAGTAAGCGGCGAATCCTGTCAGGCTACCAATCAGGACTCTCCACCGAATATCCCAACAGCGCGTAAACGCATGCAGATCAACGCGGCAAAAATGAAAGCCAACGCGGTTCTGCTGCATAGCTGCGAAGTGACCAGTGGAACACCGGGTTGCTACCGTCAGGCGGTTTGCATCGGCTCGGCGCTGAACATTACGGCGAAATGAGTTCATTTCAGTTCGAACAGATAGGCGTTATTCGCTCTCCCTATAAAGAGAAGTTCGCCGTGCCACGCCAGCCAGGTCTGGTCACCAGCGGTGGCGAGCTTCACTTGATCGCGCCCTACAATCAGGCCGATGCCGTACGCGGGCTCGAAGCATTCAGCCACTTATGGGTTGTGTTTGTGTTTCACCAGACGATGGAAGGTGGCTGGCGTCCGACCGTACGCCCTCCTCGCCTGGGAGGCAACGCCAGGATGGGCGTGTTTGCGACGCGCTCAACCTTCCGTCCAAACCCTGTCGGGATGTCGCTGGTCGAACTGAAAGGTATACGCTGTCAGAAGGATCAGGTCATACTGGAGTTAGGCAGCCTTGACCTGGTTGATGGCACGCCAGTTATCGATATCAAGCCGTATCTCCCCTTTGCCGAAGCGTTACCCGACGCCCGCGCAAGCTATGCCCAGGAAGCACCGCAGGCAGATATGCCTGTTCACTTCACGGCTGAGATAACCACGCAGCTTCAGCAGCTGGAAACACGCTATCCCCGCCTTCGTGACTTTATCACCGAAGTGCTGGCTCAGGACCCCCGTCCGGCCTATCGTAAAGAAGAGGACGCCGGGAAAACCTACGCCGTCTGGCTGCTGGATTTTAACGTTCGCTGGCGCGTGACCGGGGCAGGTTTTGAAGTGTTTGCCCTTGAACCCAGGTAATTTTGTCCTCCTCTCTTTTGGCATCTTTGCCACACTGGTAAACTAAACCACTTTTTTTGTCTCAGGCTGGTGTTTCAGCCTGTTCCAATCGTCGAAATGGAACCGTAACAACATGCGTACTAGCCAATATCTGCTCTCCACTCTGAAGGAGACGCCTGCCGACGCCGAAGTGATCAGCCATCAGCTGATGCTGCGCGCCGGGATGATCCGCAAGCTGGCCTCCGGGTTATATACCTGGCTGCCGACCGGCGTGCGCGTCCTGAAAAAAGTCGAAAACATCGTGCGTGAAGAGATGAACAACGCCGGTGCTATCGAGGTGTCCATGCCTGTGGTTCAGCCCGCTGACCTGTGGCAGGAGAGCGGCCGTTGGGAGCAATATGGCCCTGAGCTGCTGCGTTTCGTTGATCGTGGCGAGCGTCCATTCGTCCTCGGCCCAACGCATGAAGAAGTCATTACCGACCTGATTCGTAATGAGCTGAGCTCTTACAAACAGCTGCCGCTGAACTTCTTCCAGATCCAGACCAAGTTCCGTGATGAAGTTCGCCCACGTTTCGGCGTCATGCGCTCACGCGAATTCCTGATGAAAGATGCTTACTCTTTCCATACGTCTCAGGAATCGCTGCAAGAGACCTACGACAAAATGTACGAGGCTTACAGCAAAATCTTCTCCCGTATGGGTCTGGATTTCCGTGCTGTGCAGGCTGATACCGGTTCTATCGGCGGAAGCGCGTCTCATGAGTTCCAGGTTCTGGCTCAGAGCGGTGAAGACGATGTCATCTTCTCTGACTCTTCTGATTACGCCGCGAACATCGAGTTTGCAGAAGCGCTGGCCCCTAAAGCGCCACGTGCTGCTGCAACCGAAGAGATGACGCTGGTTGATACACCTCACGCAAAAACCATTGCCGAGCTGGTTGAGCAGTTCAACCTGCCCGTCGAAAAAACGGTAAAAACCCTGCTGGTGAAATCCACCGAAGGTAGCGCGTACCCGCTGGTTGCCCTGCTGGTGCGTGGCGATCACGAACTGAACGAAGTGAAAGCTGAGAAGCTGCCTCAGGTTGCCAGCCCGCTGACGTTCGCAACGGAAGCGGAAATCCGTGCCGTCGTGAACGCAGGTCCTGGCTCTCTGGGCCCGGTGAATATGCCGGTTCCGGTGGTTATTGACCGTACGGTAGCCGCAATGAGCGACTTCGCCGCTGGCGCTAACATCGACGGTAAACATTACTTCGGCATCAACTGGGATCGCGATGTCGCGACGCCGGAAGTGGCTGATATCCGTAACGTGGTGGCAGGCGATCCAAGCCCGGACGGCCAGGGCACCCTGATGATCAAACGCGGTATCGAAGTGGGCCACATCTTCCAGCTGGGGGATAAATATTCCCGCGCGCTGAATGCCGCCGTTCAGGGGGAAGATGGCCGCAACCAGATCCTGACCATGGGTTGCTACGGTATCGGTGTGACGCGTGTGGTTGCAGCCGCCATTGAGCAAAACTACGATGAACGTGGCATCGTCTGGCCAGACAATATCGCCCCGTTCCAGGTGGCTATTCTGCCAATGAACATGCACAAGTCTTACCGTGTGCAGGAGCTGGCCGAAAAACTTTACTCCGAGCTCCGCGCTCAGGGTATCGAAGTGCTGATGGATGACCGTAAAGAGCGTCCAGGCGTGATGTTTGCCGATATGGAACTGATCGGTATCCCGCACACCGTAGTCATCGGCGACCGTAACCTCGACAGCGACGACATTGAATACAAATACCGTCGCAGTGGTGAAAAGCAGATGATCAAGACTGGCGACATTCTTGATTACCTGGTGAAAGCCATCAAAGGTTAACGTTCAACAAAAAACCCCGCTCAGGCGGGGTTTTTTAATGGGTCGATATCGGCTTATTTGCTGTTACAGTCTTTGCCCGCAACAAACTTCGCGTCTTTATCTGCCACCAGCGTTTTCACCAGCTCTCCGCTATCCGGATTCGGCTCCAGCGTAAAGTGACCATCTACCGTCAGCAGGACAGGCTTGCTGTCATTGCCACGCGCAACAGCGTAATCACGCTCCAGCTGCGCATTGTTCGCCACGCTGATTTTCTTGCCGGTGGCGCAGTCGGTAAAGATCGCCGCATCCGCCATATAGAAATACATCCCACGCATTGGCATTGGCGTTGCAGGCAGGGCCGCTTTCACCGGGGCCAGCGTATAGTTGAACTGGGACTCAATCGGATTGCCTTCGCGGTCGAGCATCTCCATCCCTTCACCTTTGGCGCGGAAATAGGTTTTCTCACCGGTGGTATCCGTCAGTACCAGCTTCTCAGCCGTACGCGCCCATGTCCCGTAGCTCGCAAAGGAAGATGGTTCTTTCGCGCCCTGATAACGCTGGTTCATAACCCAGGTACCATCTTTCTGCAGGAACAGTGACGTTTCAATGCCCTCGCAGTCGGCACACGGTAAAACGCCGCGCCAGCTCTGCTGCATTGGTTTTAACTCTTCATTCTGCGCAGGCTGCACGACCTGCGTTTCAGAACGGTTGTTACACCCGAAAAGCGCAAACAGCGTACTCACTGCCAGCGCTGACAATAATGCTTTTTTCACAATGAATTCCTTATGAAATTGTGTTCCTTTTCGTCACTCCGTAGGGCGACGAACTTTACCGCGTAGTGCTTTCACTGTGGATTTTTGGGCCTTCGACGATAGCCGACGCTCTTTCGATGCGCGGGTCGGTCGCGTTGCCCGACGGCTTTTTTGCACTGCTGTTAATTCTTTAATCATCGACACCAGTCTGGCAATCGCCGCTTCGCGGTTCAACTCCTGGCTGCGGTACTCCTGCGCTTTAATCACAATCACGCCATCACTGGTGATCAGGTGATGGCTGGCAGCGAGCAGGCTTTCTTTGTAATACTCTGGCAGGCTGGAGGCCCGAATGTCAAAGCGCAAATGGATAGCCGTTGAAGCCTTGTTAACGTGCTGTCCACCCGCCCCCTGAGCACGGATGGCGGTGATCTCCAGCTCATTGTCAGGGATGCTAACGTTTCGGGACAAGACAATCATGGCGCTGGCTGCCACGCCGTCAAATGAATTTCCAGATTATTCTGAGAATCAGAAAGCCAGATAGCACCGTCCTGAATTGTGGCCTGCAGGACCATCGTCCGGCTGGCAAACTCGCTCAGCTTCGCCAGTTGCTCATCGTCCAGATACCAGACGGTAAGGTTGGCAAACTGCCCGCACTTGCTCTTGCTTTGCTGCCACCAGATTTCCGCAGCACGTTGATTATACGCGAATAACGCCACGTTAGCGGACTGCGTGCAGGCCTTTTTAATGCGGCGCTCATCCGGCAGGCCGAGTTCAATCCATAAATCGATACCCAGATGATCGTTGTGCAGCCAGGCCTCTGGCTCGTCCTCAGCGCTTAAGCCACGGCTAAATTGCAGACGCTCGTCAGCATACTTTATCCACGCCAGCAGGCGCAGCATCATGCGCTCCTGGGTTTCAGAGGGGTGGCGTGCCAGAGTGAGTGACGCATCCAGGAACTGGTTGCGGTCAAGATCTGCCACATTGACCACAGCTTTATAAATTGTCGCTTTCAGCGCCATGAGAGAACTCCTTTCGAATCAGGCGCACATTGTAGCGAAAAAGGAATAAAAAGGCTGTTCCCGGGTGAACATTCACCGGCTATCAAGGCGCTGATATTGCTTAAATGAGTATGGTATAGTCACCTTGCTAAACCGAGTTTATCTTCGTAGGCTTAATGATATCTCACAGTAAGTCAGTGCGCTGGCGGGAGGGGATGTGAATAATTATTGTGAGTTAATTCGCAAACGGTATGCGGAAATCGCCAGCGGAGATCTGGGGTATGTCCCGGACGCGTTGGGCTGTGTATTGAAAGTGCTTAATGAAGTGGCCTCTGATGAGGGCCTTTCAGAATCGGTCAGGGAAAAAGCAGCGTATGCTGCGGCGAATTTACTGGTGAGCGATTATGTCAATGAATGAAACTTATCAACCCATCAATTGTGATGACTATGACAACCTCGAACTCGCCTGCCAGCATCATTTAATACTGACGCTGGAGCTAAAAGATGGCGAAGTGTTGAGGGCAAAAGCCAGCGACCTGGTTTCGCGAAAGAATGTGGAATATCTGATAGTGGAAGATGCCGGGGCGACGCGTGAGCTACGTCTGGACAAAATTGCCAGCTTCAGCCACCCGCAAATCGGCACCGTTGTGGTGAGCGAATCCTGATGACACTAACGGGCAGCCCGGCTGCCCGTTACGCTTTCCACTCAAACTGCACGCCCGTTTCTGCCCACCCCTCTTGCGTAATGAATACCCCCGCAGCAGCAATCAGCGTTTCACCGTAGAAAAGTAGCGGCGTGGTATCGCGTCGCCAGGGCGGCACATTGCTCTCCTGCCAGATTTTCTTCAGCTTCCGCCCTCCGTTGCGCCCGACAATATGCAGCAGACCACCCGCCTTAAAGCGCACGGTTACCGGCTCCCCAGGTTCAGGCAGACGTACATGGCCGGTTGGCACCAAAGACACACGACCGGCATCACAGGGCAACAGCAGCGGTTCCGCAAGCGACGGCCAGTCGAGTACCCTGTCGGCGAGCGAGGGGGATGATTTAACCCACCAGAGCGCCCCTTTATAGCGTCTGACATCGAAACCGTTCAGGTGCACACACGGCGTAGCATCTTCCCGTGCCAGGGCGACTTCATCCCAGAGACGAGCCAGCATTGCCCGCGACGGCATAGCGGCACCGTGAGAGGCCAGCCAGCGTCGTAACAATGCGGCCCGACGCGCCGGGCTCATCGCTTCCAGCGGTGCGATGGTAAGCGATCCCTGCTCGGTAATCAGTTCCGCCAGCACTTCGCTCAGCAGCTCATCCAGCAGACTCTCCTGTTCAGCGCACAGCATGGCGCTGCGTGCTGCCGCTTCTGCAAAGTGCGGCCAGCGCTCGCTCAGAAGCGGTACGACACGCAGACGCAGGAAGTTACGGTCATAGCGGTCATCCTGGTTGCTTTCATCTTCAATCCAGCTCAGCCCGTGTTCCCGTGCCCACGTTTCCAGCGAGGCTCGCGTCTCGCCAAGCAGTGGGCGAAGGAGGTGCGATCCGGCGAAATCAGCCCGTTCTGGCATCGCGGATAATCCCGCCGGGCCGCTTCCTCGTTTGAGGGCCAGTAATAACGTCTCGCACTGGTCATCGAGATGCTGCGCCGTGACCAGCGCTTCGTCAGGCTGTAATTCAGCGGCAAAAGCGGCATAGCGTGCTTTACGCGCCTGCGCCTCAATGCCCAGCCCCTCATCATGGAGATGTACACGTTCAACAGTCAGCGGGATCGCCCATGCTGCACACACCGCCTCGCAGTGTGCCACCCACGCATCCGCGTGCGGGCTTAACCCGTGATGAATGTGCATCGCCCGAAGCTGAATATCAGGCTCGTTGTCACGCCAGAGTTTGAGACGGTGGAGCAGAACGGTGGAATCCAGGCCACCGCTAAACCCCACCAGCAGCTGGCGGTACGGTGAAACGGCTTGAGCAATCGCGGGTAGGGTCATAGAAAATCACACATAAAAATGCCCGAACTGAGCGGGCATTATCACACAGGGTGGAAATTACTGCTGGTAAAGCTCCAGCGGAAGGCCATCCGGATCGCTGAAAAAGGTAAAACGCTTGTCGGTGAACGGATCGATACGAATCGCTTCGCACTTCACGCCGTGGGTCTCCAGATGTTTTACGGCGCGATCAATGTCGTCGACGCTAAAGGCAAGGTGGCGCAGGCCGCAAGCTTCCGGACGGGACGGACGTGCTGGCGGAAAAGGAAAAGAGAACAGCTCAATCACATATTGCCCGTTTAAAGCGAGATCGCCTTTCCAGGAGTCACGCTCCTCACGGTAAGCCTCGCTTAACAACGTAAAGCCCAGAATATCGCAGTAGAAGGCCTTACTTTTTGCGTAATCGGTGGCAATGATCGCAATATGGTGAACCTGTTTTAAACCCAGCATAGCTTCTCCTTTTTATGATGCCTGAACGTTACAACCGAAAACCCGGGCCTGGCAAGCTGTCGCCCTTATTTTAGGACTCGCACCCAGTAACCCCCTTGCTCATCACGCTTCGCCCCGTGAATATCGGTCTCAAAGCCCGGATAGTGGCGCCCCACTGAGCAGAGCATCAGCAGAAAATCGAGCACCGCCCGACTCTCTTCGGTGATCATCTCCCCCGGCATCAATAACGGTACGCCCGGCGGATAAGGCAGGATCATGTTAGCCGACACGCGCCCGACCAGATTTTCCAGCTCAACGGTTTCAACCTCCCCTTTCACCTGACGTTGCCAGGCCTTGTGTGGGGTCAACTTCATCTCTGGTAGCACGTCAAACGCCTGCAGCATCAGGCGCGGCAGATCGTGCTGACGAATCAGCCGATGGATCCCCTGGGCCAGATCCTGAATGCGCATATTGCGGTAGAAGTCAGGATCTTCAGCATAAAGATCCGGCAGCATATTTTTCACCCGCAGGTTGAGATCGTAAGCGCGCTTAAACTCCATCAGTCCGCGCAATAAACCCATCGCACGGGTTTTATCAATCCCGATACTGAACAGGAACAAGAGGTTATACGGGCCGGTTTTCTCCACCACTACGCCACGTTCATCAAGGAATTTTGCCACCAGAGCAGCAGGAATGCCTTCGTCACTCATCGTGCCCTGTTCGTCCATCCCCGGCGTCAGGATCGTTACCTTCACCGGGTCGAGGAACATATGGTCGGCGTCGGCATCGCGAAAACCGTGCCAGCTCTCGCCGGGTGAGACAGGCCAGCACTCGGCCTCATCAATCTCTTCGGGTTGCCAGATATCGAAGAACCAGCCGTCCGCTTCATCTTTAAGCCGCTGAACTTCTTTACGGAAATGCAGCGCCCGCTCTACAGACCGATTGATCAGACGCTTGCCCGGATTCCCGCGCAGCATTGCCGCCGCCGTTTCAATAGAGGCCACCAGCGGATAGCTTGGCGAGGTGGTGGTGTGCATCATAAAGGCTTCGTTAAACGTCTCTTCGTCGTACTCGCCTTTGATGTGAATAAGCGAGGCCTGAGAAAACGCGGCCAGCATTTTGTGCGTCGACTGCGTTTCGAAAAACACTTTGCCCGGCACGCGCTCACCGCTCATGCCGCTTTTTCCCGCGTAAATCGGGTGAAAGTTGGTGTATGGCACCCACGCGGAGTCAAAGTGGATCGACGGCACATCCAGCGTCTGCTTAATCCAGTTGGTGTTATAGAGCAGACCGTCATAGGTGGAGTTAGTGATGACCGCATGGATCGGCCAGCTTGCCCCCGGGATCGCCGCGACCTTATGTTCAATCGCGGCGTGGCTAAATTCACGACGCGGGATCCCGCCGAGGATCCCAAGCGCGTTTCGCGTCGGGGAGAGCCATAACGGCACGACATCGCTCATCATCAGCAGATGAGCCAGCGACTTGTGGCAGTTACGGTCAATCAGCAAGGTGCTGCCGGCGGGTGCGGCGTACATTCCGACGATTTTGTTTGATGTCGAGGTACCGTTGGTCACCATATAACTCTGCTCGGCCCCAAAAGTCCGGGCAATGTATTCTTCAGCTTCCAGGTGCGGTCCGGTGTGATCGAGCAGCGATCCGAGTTCAGTGACGGAAATCGACACGTCCGCTTTGAGCGTGTTGCCCCCGAAGAAATCATAGAACAAACAACCCACCGGGCTTTTTTGATAGGCCGTCCCGGCCATATGGCCAGGCGTGCAGAAGGTGTATTTACCTTCTTTGACGTAAGTGAACAGCGCGCGGGTAAACGGTGGCGTGATGTTATCGAGATATTCACCGGTGTACTGCTGAATACGGGTCGCAATATCTTCCGCGACACCGAGTGAGTATTCAAAGAACCACAGCGCCATTCGCATATCATGAGCGCTCACGTCCATTGTCGAGTGGGTATTAATAAAAGCGTACAGCGGGAGATATTCGTTCAGCTTATTGATATCGCTGCACAACTCCATGTCGTACTCGTCCCAGTCGAAGATCACGCCACAGATGCGAGGGTTGTGCTCGATAAATTTCAGCAGGTCGGCGCTATTGTGCGGCCAAATCAGCTGGTACCCGCGGGACTGAAGGGCTTGCTCCAGCTCCTTAATGGGCTCGTCTTTATAAAAGACGCCGTGCGGCCCCATAATGGCGATGATGTTCACGGGTTACCTCCTTGAAAAACATTAGCTAAGCATAGTTAAGGTAAACGGCAGGCATAAAAAAAGCCGCAACAATGTGCGGCTTTTAGGATAATTGTGAAGCTTACGCGTAACCGTAGGTCATCAGACGCTGGTAACGACGGTTGAGCAGATCTTCTGTGCTCAGGACATCCAGGTCCGCCAGGTCTGCCAGCAACTGCGCTTTCAGGGAAGCCGCCATCACTTCCGGCTTACGATGCGCGCCACCCAGAGGTTCAGGGATCACGGAGTCGATCAGCTTCAGCTCTTTCAGACGTGGGGCAATGATGCCCATCGCTTCTGCAGCCAGAGGCGCTTTATCGGCGCTCTTCCACAGAATAGAGGCACAACCTTCCGGGGAGATAACGGAATAGGTGCTGTACTGCAGCATATTCACTTTATCGCCCACGCCAATCGCCAGCGCACCACCGGAACCCCCTTCACCGATAACGGTACAGATGACCGGCACCTTCAGGCGAGACATCTCGCGAAGGTTACGCGCGATGGCTTCTGACTGGCCACGCTCTTCCGCGCCCACGCCAGGATACGCACCCGGGGTGTCGATGAAGGTGATGATTGGCATCTTGAAACGCTCAGCCATCTCCATCAGACGCAGGGCTTTACGGTAGCCTTCTGGTGCCGGCATACCAAAGTTACGACGAATTTTCTCTTTGGTTTCACGGCCTTTCTGATGACCAATGATCATCACCGGGCGCCCGTCCAGACGTGCGATGCCGCCGACGATAGCTTTGTCGTCAGCGTAAGCGCGATCGCCTGCCAGTTCGTCAAATTCGTCAAACGCCAGGCGGACATAATCCAGGGTGTACGGACGCTGTGGATGACGCGCCAGCTGGGCGATCTGCCATGCGCCGAGATCGGCAAAGATTTTGCGCGTCAGTTCTACGCTTTTCTCACGCAGACGATGCACTTCTTCATCGATGTTAATATCCAGTTTTTCATCCTGACGGCTTACCGCTGTCAGAGAATCGATTTTCGCTTCCAGCTCAGCAATCGGCTGTTCGAAATCAAGGAAATTCAGACTCATAGTATTCCTGTATTAGTCAAACTCCAGTTCCACCTGCTCCGAACCAATGAGGCCACGGAGATCGTTAAGTAAACGATCGCTCGGAGAGACACGCCACGTTGCACCAAAGCGCAACCGCGCACGTGCATCCGCCCTCTGATAGTAGAGATGTACTGGAATTGTCCCCGAGCGGTGGGGTTCCAGAGACTGACGGAGTCGGTTTAAAAGCTGGTCATCAATTTGCCTGTCCGTCAGCGAGATAGCAAGCCCGCGAGCATATTTTTCCCGGGCTTCGTCAATGTCCATCACTTCGCGGGCGGTCATTTTAAGCCCCCCACTGAAGTCATCAAAGCTGACCTGTCCGCTGACGATAAGTATGCGGTCTTTTTCCAGCAAATGCTGGTATTTATCCAGCGCGTCGGTGAACAACATCACCTCCAGACGCCCGGAACGGTCATCCAACGTACAGATGCCGATACGATTGCCGCGCTTGGTGACCATAACCCTTGCAGCAATCACGAGCCCCGCAGCCGTGGTGATTTTACCACGTTCTGTCGGATGCATGTCTTTCAGCCTGTAGCCTCCGACATAGCGCTCAATTTCTTTGATGTACTGGGTGATGGGGTGCCCCGTCAGGTATAAGCCTAACGTTTCACGCTCTCCATCCAGCACCACCTGTTCTGGCCACGGCTGGCAGCTGGCATAAGACTGCTCTATCTGCTCTGGCTCTTCCGCCAGTACGCCAAACATATCCGCCTGACCGATTGCTTCCGCTTTGGCGTGCTGATCCGCCGCTTTCAGCGCATCGCCGAGAGAGTTCATCAGCGCGGCACGATGCGGCCCCAGCCTGTCGAACGCGCCGGACATGATCAGTTTTTCGAGCACGCGGCGGTTCAGTTTTTTGGTGTCCGTACGGGCGCAAAGATCGAACAACTCGCGGAAATAACCGCCGTTGTTACGCGCTTCGAGGATCGCCTCAATCGGGCCTTCACCCACGCCTTTGATCGCGCCAATCCCGTAAACAATTTCCCCGTGCTCGTTGACGTGGAAATGATAGAGACCGGAGTTGATATCCGGCGGCAGGATCTTAAGCCCCATGCGCCAGCACTCATCGACCAGACCAACCACCTTCTCGGTGTTGTCCATATCGGCAGTCATAACCGCCGCCATAAATTCAGCAGGATAGTGCGCTTTCAGCCACAGCGTCTGGTAAGAGACCAAAGCATAGGCAGCAGAGTGGGATTTGTTAAATCCGTACCCGGCGAATTTCTCTACCAGGTCAAAGATTTTGATCGCCAGCTCGCCATCAATACCGTTTTTTCTTGCGCCTTCTTCGAAAGTGCCGCGCTGCTTGGCCATCTCTTCCGGCTTTTTCTTACCCATCGCACGACGCAGCATGTCCGCGCCGCCAAGGGTGTAGCCAGAGAGCACCTGGGCAATCTGCATAACCTGTTCCTGGTACAGGATAATGCCGTAGGTTGGCTCCAGAACGGGCTTCAGGCACTCGTGCTGCCACTGCACATCCGGATAGGAAATCTCTTCACGCCCGTGCTTACGGTCGATAAAGTTATCTACCATCCCTGACTGTAGCGGGCCCGGACGGAACAGGGCCACCAGTGCGATCATATCTTCGAAGCAGTCAGGCTGCAGGCGCTTAATCAAATCTTTCATGCCGCGGGATTCAAGCTGGAAGACGGCGGTGGTCTCCGAGCGCTGCAGCATGTCGAAACTTTTCTTATCATCAAGCGGGATGGCCGCGATATCCAGCGGCGGCTCGCCGTTCTTCTCACGACGGGCGTTGATCATCTCCAGCGCCCAGTTGATGATGGTGAGCGTACGCAAACCGAGGAAGTCAAACTTCACCAGCCCGGCGTATTCGACGTCGTTCTTGTCAAACTGGGTGACCGGATGCTGGCCCGCTTCATCGCAGTATAGCGGCGCAAAATCGGTGATTTTGGTCGGCGCGATAACCACCCCACCCGCATGCTTACCGGCGTTACGCGTGACGCCTTCCAGCTTGCGGGCCATGTCGATCAGCGCTTTAACTTCTTCATCGGCTTCGTAGATTTCTGGCAGCTGTGGTTCAGCTTCAAACGCTTTTGCCAGCGTCATACCTGGGTCAGGTGGCACCAGTTTAGAGATACGATCGACAAAACCGTACGGATGCCCCAGTACACGGCCAACGTCGCGAATAACCGCTTTCGCTGCCATCGTACCGAAGGTAATAATCTGCGATACCGCGTCGCGGCCGTACATGTCCGCCACGTGTTCAATAACCTGGTCGCGTTTCTCCATGCAGAAGTCGACGTCAAAGTCGGGCATCGAGACACGTTCCGGGTTAAGGAAACGTTCGAACAGCAGGTCAAATTCCAGCGGGTCGAGGTCGGTAATTTTGAGTGCATAGGCCACCAGCGAGCCCGCACCGGAGCCACGCCCCGGTCCAACCGGTACGCCGTTATCCTTCGACCACTGGATAAACTCCATAACGATCAGGAAGTAGCCAGGGAAACCCATCTGGTTGATCACCTGGAGTTCAATATCCAGGCGCTCGTCATATTCTGGACGACGCTTTTTACGCTCTTCTTCATCCGGGAAGAGGAATTCCAGACGCTCTTCGAGGCCTTCTTTTGACTTCATGACCAGGAAGTCTTCCGTGGTCATGTCCCCGGTCGGGAACTGCGGCAGGAAGTATTCGCCAAGGCGCACGGTGACGTTACAGCGTTTGGCTATCTCTACGCTGTTCTCCAGCGCTTCCGGGATATCGGAGAAGAGTTCGCACATCTCCTCTTCATTGCGCATGTACTGCTGCGTCGAGTAGTTACGCGGACGCTTCGGATCGTCAAGCGTGAAGCCATCATGGATCGCGACGCGAATCTCATGCGCGTCAAAATCGCCAGGCTCAAGGAAACGCACGTCATTGGTTGCCACCACGGGCAGGCCACGTTCTTCAGCCAGCGCAACCGCGGCGTGCAGGTAACTCTCTTCGTCCTGCCGACCGGTGCGGATCAGCTCAAGGTAGTAACGATCCGGGAAATGTTCTTCATAGAACGACACGCACTGATCCACCAGCGCACTGTTGCCACGCAGCAGACATTTGCCGACATCACCCATACGGCCGCCGGAGATCAGCAGCAGCCCGTCGTTCAGCTCAGCCAGCCAGTCCCGGTCGATCCACGGCCCCAGTGCGCCATAGCCGCGCTGATAGGCTTTGGAGATAAGCAGAGTAAGGTTTTGATACCCCACATTATTCATCGCTAACACGGAGATTTGCGTCAATTCATCGCCGATAAGATCGCTTTGGACGTGAAAATCCGCGCCAACGATGGGTTTCATCCCCGCGCCATGTGCCGCTCCGTAGAACTTCACCAGGCCACACAGGTTGGTAAAATCGGTGATCGCCAGCGCAGGCATGCCAAGCGAGGCCGCCTTTTTTACCAGCGGCCCGGTCTTCGCCAGCCCATCGATCATGGAGTAGTCGCTATGCACCCGCAGGTGTACGAAACGTGGTTCAGCCATCTTCAGATTCCGCGTTACTTAATTGCTTGCGTATTGATTCAGGACACCAGTCCCAGCGCGCGTTTCACCGGGCCAAAGCTGCGTCGGTGATGTTCAGTTGCGCCATGTTCAGCCAGCCTTTCCAGATGAAAGGCCGTTGGATAACCCTTATGCTGGGCGAAGCCATACTGAGGGTAAGTGAGGTCCAGCGCGGCCATTTCGGCATCACGCGTCACTTTGGCAATGATAGAAGCCGCACTGATTTCTGCGACCCGGCTATCGCCTTTCACCACCGCCATTGACGGCATCGGCAATGCAGGGCAGCGGTTTCCGTCAATCAGGACATACTCCGGGGTAATTTTCAGACCCGCCACCGCACGCTGCATCGCCAGCATAGTGGCATGCAAAATATTGAGTTCGTCGATCTCATGCGGCTCTGCACGCCCCAGGCTCCAGGCCAGCGCCTTTTCCTGAATCTCACTAAACAGCGCCAGACGGCGCTTTTCAGACAATTTTTTAGAGTCGTTTAACCCGATAATCGGGCGAGCAGGATCGAGGATCACCGCAGCGGTCACCACTGCACCCACTAACGGGCCACGACCGACTTCGTCCACACCCGCCACGAGGTGGGTGTGAGGGTAAATAAATTCCATCATTTTGCTAACTCCAGCACCGCTTCAGCCGCTTGTTCATCGGCATTACAGCGGATCTGCTGATGCAGTTCGCGGAACGTATCATGCATTTGGTGGCTGGTTTTGCCGTCGGCCAGTAGCGGTAACAACGCATCGGCCAGCGCCTGCGGCTCGCACTCATCCTGCAGAAGCTCTTTCACCAGCTCGCGCCCGGCAAGCAGGTTTGGCAGAGAGACATAGTCCGTTTTCACCAGACGTTTCGCCAGCCAGAAGGTGAACGGCTTCATGCGATAGCCTACCACCATCGGGCATTTCGCCAGCATACACTCCAGCGCAGCGGTGCCCGAGGCCAGAAGTGCGGCGTCGCTTGCGACCATCGCCTCACGGCCCTTCCCGTCCAGCAGATGAACATGGAGATCCGGAGCAACGTCCGCCTTGATGCGCTCAAACTGCTCGCGACGTTTTGCATTCACCAGCGGCACAACCACTTCGAGGTCAGGATAGGTCTTGCGAAGGATTTGCGCCGTTTTCAGGAAGTCCGCGCTGAGCATCTCGACTTCTGCACCACGGCTACCGGGCAGCAGTGCCAGACAGTGCGCATCATGAGGAATACCCAGCACATCGCGCGCCGCGTTTTTATCCGGATCCAGCGGCATTGCATCCGCCATGGTATGACCGATAAAACGGCACGGGACATTAAATTTGTCGTAAAACGCTTTTTCGAAAGGCAGAAAAGCCAGCACCAGGTTGGTTGACCGTCCGATTTTGAAAACGCGTTTCTGTCGCCACGCCCAGACGGATGGACTGACATAATGAATGGTTTTGATGCCCTTCTGCTTCAGATTCCCTTCGAGGGTAATGTTGAAATCCGGTGCATCGATACCGATAAACACATCAGGTTTGAGTTCGGTAAAGCGACGGGTGAGATCGGCACGAATGTGCAGCAGACGGCGCAGGCGACCCAGCACCTCAACGATGCCCATCACAGCCAGCTCTTCCATTTCATACCAGGCTTCACAGCCTTCGGCCTGCATCAGCGGGCCAGCAACGCCTACAAAGCGCGCATTGGGTACCCGGGCCTTGAGCGCACGGATAAGACCTGCACCAAGAATATCGCCGGAGGTTTCTCCGGCGACCAGGGCTATCGTAAGCGGACGACTGTCGACCATTAACGAATCAGACCCCTTGTGGAACGGTCAAAGAACGTCATGAACTCGTTCACTTCAGGGTGCTTCTCCGCCAGCTCGGCAATTTCCGGCTTCGCCTCTTCCAGCGTTTTACCGCTACGGTACAACAGTTTGTACGCGTTGCGGATTGCAGTAATCGCTTCGCGGCTAAAGCCACGACGCTTGAGGCCTTCGATGTTCACGCCAAACGGCGTGGCATGGTTACCCTGCGCAATGACGAACGGTGGGACATCCTGCGCCACACCGGAGCATCCGCCGACCATCACGTGTGCACCAATGATGCAGAACTGATGGACTGCGGTCATGCCGCCAATAATTGCGAAATCATCTACCGATACGTGTCCTGCCAGCGTTGCGTTGTTGGCAAGAATACAGCGGTTACCTACCGTACAGTCGTGCGCGATATGCGCATTAACCATAAACAGGTTGTCGCTGCCCACCTTCGTCAATCCACCACCCTGTACTGTTCCACGATGAATGGTGACGCTTTCGCGAATGCGGTTACGATCGCCGATTTCCAGACGGGTCGACTCACCAGCATATTTAAGATCCTGGTTTACTTCGCCGATGGAAGCGAACTGATAGATCTCGTTATTGCAGCCAATAGTCGTATGACCATTCACGACAACGTGAGATTTCAGTACTGTACCCTCACCAATTTCGACATGGGGTCCAACAATACAAAATGGGCCAATATGGACGTTAGCACCAATGATGGCACCGACTTCCACAATGGCGGTAGGATGAATAAAGGCGGATTTATCAATCACGTATCAAGACTCCCGGCTACGAGCACACATCATAGTCGCTTCGCAAACAACTTTGCCGTCAACCAGAGCTACGCCTTTGAAGCGAGTCAGGCCGCGACGCGTTTTTTCAAAAGTGACTTCCATGATCATCTGATCACCAGGCACGACAGGACGCTTGAAGCGCGCTTCATCGATACCCGCGAAGTAGTACAGCTCACCCGGCTCCAGTTTGCCCACGCTTTTAAACGCAAGAATACCGGTAGCCTGTGCCATCGCTTCCAGAATCAACACACCCGGGAAGATAGGTTTACCCGGGAAGTGTCCCTGGAAGAACGGCTCGTTCACGGAAACATTTTTCACTGCGCGCAGAAAACGACCTTCTTCAAAATCCAGCACACGGTCTACCAGCAAAAACGGGTAGCGGTGCGGCAGAAGTTCTAAAATCTCTTCAATATGCAGAGTATGAGTGTCAGTAGTCAAAATACTCTTCCTGTCAAAATGTACTGATAAAAATAATAACACGGCCTGCCGGTTTATAAGAAAGCCGACAGGCCGGGGAATATAGCATTAAACGGATGAACGCTTAGTCTTGTTGATCGATTTTGCGCTCAAGAGACTTGAGTCGCTTGCTCATATCATCAATATTCATCACCAGAGCAGCTGTTTTACGCCATACCTTGTTGGGTTGCAGCGGGATACCAGAGGAATAGACGCCAGGTTCGGTGATAGGACGCATTACCATGCCCATTCCTGTCACGGTCACCTTGTCGCATATTTCCATATGGCCATTAATCACGCTCGCACCGCCGATCATGCAGTAACGGCCAATTTTCAGGCTGCCCGCCATGATAACGCCACCCGCAACCGCGGTATTGTCGCCAATCACAACGTTATGCGCAATCTGGCACTGATTATCGATGATAACACCATTGCCAATAATCGTATCGTCAAGTGCACCACGGTCAATGGTGGTACAAGCACCGATCTCAACACGATCGCCGATAATCACGCGACCAAGCTGTGGGATCTTAACCCAATTACCACGATCGTTAGCGTAGCCAAAGCCATCAGAACCAATCACTGTGCTGGACTGAATGAGGCAATTTTCGCCAATTTCTACTTCATGGTAAACAGACACGTTGGCCCATAAACGGGTCCCGGCGCCGATTTTCGTATTTTTCCCAACGAAGCAACCTGGGCCAATGACAACGTTATCGCCCAGCACCACGCCAGATTCGATAACGGCATTTGCGCCAACTGCCACGTTGTGACCAAGCTGAGCCGTCGGATCAATCGCTGCACTGGCAGCAATGTCCTGCGCCGGCTGCGGCGTGGAATCAAGAATTTGTGCCATGCGTGCATACGTCAGGTAGGGATTTTTCACTACCAACGCGCTTCCAGTGGCAAACGGAAGATCGTCCTGCGTCAGAACAACAGCTGACGCCTGGCATTGAGCCAGTTGCTCACGGTACTTAGGGCTTACCATGAAGGTAATAGTGCCGGCTTTAGCAGATTGCATGGACGCAACAGCGGTGATGACGAGATCGCCATCACCGTGTAATTCTGCATCCAACTGCTGAGCTAAATCAGCCAGTCGAATTGAAGGCATTACTTATTTAACCTGTTTCAGAACATCAGCGGTGATGTCTTTAACATCGCTGCTGTTGAAAGCAACGGCATTCGCATCAACAACCAGATCGATGCTCTGATCGGCAGCAACTGCTTTAACAGCAGTCTGAATGCGAGTCACCAGCTTGCCACGCTCTTCGTTAGAACGACGCTGACGATCCTGCTCGAAAGCCTGCGCTTTCTGGGAGAATGTCTGACGCTGAGCCATTACGTCTTTTTCCAGCTTGCTACGGTCGCTCGCTTTCATGGTAGAACCATCACGCTGCAGACGCTGCATTTTGGACTGAAGATCGTTTTCCATACCCTGCAGTTCGCTTGCACGGCCTTTGAATTCGTTTTCCAGCGTCGCAGAAACACCTGTTTTCTGTGCAACCTGCTGGAACAAATTACCCATGTTGACGATTGCAATTTTGTCTGCTGCCTGAGCAGAGGTTGCCATCGCTAAACCGAGACCTGCAGCTAATAACCACTTTTTCACAATTAACTCCTTACCATCCCATTGGCACCAGAAGGTACCGTTCTTTGCGTGGCAAGGCGATCGTGTTACCGATCGCCAGTTGTCAGCGCTACACTGCCAACGCATTCCATTGCAGCGGATTATTACCAGGTTTTACCAATGTTAAACTGGAATTGCTCCGCTTTGTCTCCATCGTATTTCTTAAACGGCTGGGCGTAAGAGAAGACCAACGGCCCCAGCGGTGACATCCATTGTAATGCGATACCTGCAGACATGCGAATATTGCTCGGATCGCTGTAGTCTGGTACGCCTGCCGCACGCATCTGGGCTGTATTCTCCCAGTTGGTATCCCATACAGTACCGGCATCCCAGAAGATGGATGTACGGACTGAGTTTGCGTATTTATCACTGATGAACGGCGTAGGCGTGATGAACTCCAGGCTGGCAACGGCCATGGCGTTACCGCCCACCGCATCATCAGAGCTACAGACTTCAGAAGACGACGATTTATTACAGTTATCGGTGTCGTTACCGCCGTAATAGACCGCTTTCGGCCCAATGTTGTTGGACTGGAAGCCACGAACGGTGCTGGAACCACCGGCGTAGAAGTTCTCATAGAATGGCAGTTCTTTGCCACCTAAACCATCGCCATAGCCCCAACGGGTACGACCCAGGACTACCCACTTGTGGTCGTCATCAATTGGGAAGTAGGACGCGGTGTCCAGCGTTACCTTATAGAACTCGTTATCAGACCCCGGAACGGTCACTTTACCGTTCAGGTTGACACGAGAACCTTCCGTCGGGAAGTAACCGCGGTCGAGACGGTTATAGGTCCAGCCATAGTTGAAGGTGAAGTCATCAGCAGCAAAGCCGTTGTTGTCCCCATTTTTACTGGTTGACTGACCAATAGAGTCCAGATAACGCCACATCGCCACCTGCGGTTGCATGTTGGACAGGTCGTTATGCACGTAACCTAAACCAGCGCGCAGCGAGTTGTATTCGTTAACCGGGAAGCCGAGCGTGCCATCTACACCGTAGCTCTTGTTGGTGTAAGAGGACAGATCCGCGTCATCTGCTTTAAAGTCGTTATAGAAGATACGACCGCCCAGGCTCACACCATCTACGGTGAAGTATGGGTTGGTAACAGAGAACTCAGAGTAGGTCTGGTAGTCGTTTTTGGTACCGTTGATACCTACGGAGTAACCCGTACCCAGCCAGTTATCCTGCTGTACGCCGACCTGGAAGCTGACGCCACTTTCAGTACCGTAGCCCACACCGAAGTTAAAGCTACCGGTGTTACGCTCTTTGACTTTATAAACGACATCAACCTGATCCGGGCTGCCCGGAACACGCTGGGTATCGGTATCAACCGTTTCGAAATAGCCCAGACGGTTCAGACGCTCTTTACCCTGGTCAACAAGGTCGCTACCTAACCATGCGCCTTCCATCTGACGCATCTCGCGACGCAGGACGGAATCTTTGGAGGTGTCATTACCTTCGAAGCGGATCTTACGCACGTAGAAACGGTTACCCGCATCAACGTTAACGTGAAGCTTCACAGTTTTATCCGCGTCGTTGATTTCAGGCTGAGTTTGTACACGCGGATAAGCATAACCATAGCGGCCGAGCAGCTTCTTAATGCTGTCTTCCATTTTGGTCACTTTAGACCCGCTATACAGCTCGCCCGGCTGAATTTTGGTCAGCGATTCGATCTCAGCAGAATGGCCTGCCAGGTTACCACTCACGTCAACACCAGAAAGCTTGTACTGATCGCCTTCTGTGATGTTAATCGTAATGTAGATGCCTTTCTTGTCTGGCGTCAGACTGACCTGAGTCGAGTCGATGTTGAAACGGGCATAACCGCGATCCAGATAGTAGCTGCGCAGGGTTTCAAGGTCGCCCGCCAGTTTCTGCTTCTGGTATTTACGATCGCCCACCACGTTCCACCATGGCACTTCGTCGCGCAGCTGGAACGTAGAGATCAGTTCATCGGTGCTGAACGCGTGGTTACCCACGATGTTGATCTGCTGGATCTTCGCAGAAACACCTTCCTGGAAGACCAGTTTCAGATCAACACGGTTACGTGGCAACGGCGTCACAACCGCTTTCACGCTGGCACTGTATTTACCCACGCTGTAATAGAAATCTTCCAGACCTTTTTCTATGTCTGAAAGGGTTGTGCGGTCCAGGGATTCCCCCACACGTACGCCAGATGCTTCAAGGTTCTGCTTGAGCATGTCATCTTTCACCGACTTGTTACCGGAGAAGGTGATACTGGCGATCGTCGGACGTTCTTTTACCTGAACCAGAAGCGTATCACCATCGCGCAGGACGCGGACATCCTCGAAGTTGCCAGTGGCAAACAGAGCACGGATGGTGTTACTGATGTCATCATCATTAACCGTATCGCCGGGGCGCACAGGCATACTGAGGAGGGCCGCACCAACGGCGACACGCTGAAGGCCTTCGAAATGAATGTCTTTCACTACGAACCCGTCAGCACCGTATACGGTGGCGCTGCTAAACAGCAGCGACGCTATGAGCAACTTTTTCATCGCCATCGTTATTATGCGTTCTTCCTAACTAACTCTCTTACAACCGAGAGAAATCATTGAAAAGTGCAAGCCCCATTAACAGCACCAGCAAAATCGAGCCAATGCGATAACTAAAGTCTTGAACTCGCTCGGATACCGGCCCGCCTTTTAGCTTTTCAATCGCCAAAAACAGCAGATGACCCCCGTCTAAAACGGGAAGCGGGAACAGGTTGATTATCCCAAGGTTCACGCTAATGAGCGCAAGAAACATGAGATAGTAAATCACCCCGAACTCCGCTGACATCCCAGCCCCCTGAGCTATTGAAATTGGCCCACTGAGGTTGTTCAGTTTCACATCACCGGTTATCAATTTCCCCAACATGTTTACCGTCAGCTTCATCAGTTGCCATGTTTTATCCGTGGCTTCAAGGATGGCGCTGAACGGCCCATACTGGCGTATTGTCTTGTACTCATCTGGCAGCGGGATGACTTTCGGCACAACGCCTGCAAACCCTTCTGCCTTTTTGCCGACCGACTTCGTATCCGGAGTCAGCGTCAGCGAAAGCGGACTGCCCTGCCTTTCAACTTCCAGCGCGAGCGACGTGCCCGGATTATCGCGCACCAGAGTAACAAAGGTCATCCACTCTGTTAATGGTTGACCATCGACTTTAACGATCCTGTCGCCCGCTTGCAAACCTGCTTTGCTGGCAGCCGAGTTTGCCTGTACTTCGGCTAATACCGGCTCAATCTGCGCACCGCGTGGACGAATGCCCAGCGCAGAGACGGGATCTTCTTTGTCTGGCTCGAAACGCCAGTGACGTAAATCGAGCACTTTGTCCTGCCGCTGGTCAGAACCAAACGGCGACACGCTGAATGTTGTCTGCCGATCGCCAATTTTGGCTACCAGCTGCAGACGCACGGCATCCCAATCAGGGGTTTCGATGCCATCAATCGCTTTAAGTTCCATCCCCGGCGTAATTTGCGCACTCGCCGCGATGGAATCAGGCGCAATTTCACCCACAACCGGACGCACGCCAGGCACGCCGATGATAAACACCAGCCAGTAGGCGAAAACAGCAAAGATGAAGTTGGCTACCGGCCCGGCAGCGATGATGGCGGCGCGTTGTCCAACGGTTTTGTTGTTGAATGCGCTGTGTCGTAGCTCAGGGGCGACAGGCTCAACGCGTTCGTCGAGCATCTTAACGTAGCCGCCAAGCGGGATAAGAGCGATGACAAATTCTGTGCCGTGGCGGTCAGTGCGCGTCCAGAGTGATTTACCAAAACCGATGGAAAACCGCTCTACCCGCACACCGCAACGGCGAGCAACCCAGAAATGGCCAAATTCATGCACGGTAATCAGTACACCCAGTGCAACAATGAACGCCGCCAGATTCCAGAGAATGCTCAGCATAAAACCTTCCGTTAAATCGTCCCGAATACCAGTAAAAGCAAGCACGCAAACACTGGAACAGCCGCTGTCAGGCTATCAATGCGATCCAGTATACCGCCATGTCCTGGAATCAGGTGTCCGCTGTCCTTAATCCCTGCTTCACGCTTAAACATACTTTCGGTTAAATCACCGAGTACCGAGGCCAGCGCAGCAAAAATAGAGCACACCAGCAGTATTGACGGTGCCACTTCCAGATTCGCCCAGACGCCATAGCCCCAGGAAATGATTGCTGCCGTAAACAGGCCGCCGATGAATCCTTGCCAGGTTTTGCCCGGAGACACTTTTGGCGCCAGTTTATGTTTGCCAAACAGTTTACCAAACATATAGGCCCCAGAGTCAGCCCCCCAGACGAGAATCATCACATAAAGCAGCCAGATCGCGCCGCTGTAGTGGTTTTCGTCATAGTGCCAGGCGCGCAGTGCGACCATACCCCAGAAAAAAGGAACAATTGTGAGCAGGCCAAAAATAAGACGCAACACTTTTGAATTACGCCAGAATGCCGCGGAACCTGGGTAAAAAAGCACCAGCAGCAGCGCGGCAACCCACCAGCCCAGCGATACCCAAAGGGAACCGGCAACCAGCGGTTGGTGAATATCATGGTGATATTCAGGCAAGGTAAACAGCATCAGGGCCAGGATAAAGCCACAGAGTACCGCCAGCCATACCCGCTGAGTGCGTGAGGTAAAGCCGCTAAACTGACCCCATTCCCACGCGGCGAGCATGCAGACCACCAGCGTCAAAATAGCGAATCCCACCGGGGGCAGTAAAAACAGCGCCGCAATGACAATGGGTATTAATACAAAAGCGGAAATCAGGCGATACTTCAGCAAAAGCTACCCCCATCAGGCTTTGTCGCCACCTGGCTCGGTGCCGCCGAAACGACGCTCTCGATTGGCAAAGGCATGCAGCGCACCTTCAAAGTCTTGTTCATCAAAATCGGGCCAAAGAACATCAGTAAAGTAAAGTTCGGCGTAGGCAATTTGCCACAGCAAAAAGTTACTGATGCGATGTTCTCCCCCTGTCCTAATTACCAAATCCACAGGTGCCAGTTCATTCATGCAGATTTGCTTACTCAGCGCCTCTTCATCAATTTGGTCGGGTCTCAACAGCCCTTCCTGAACCTGTTCGGCCAGATGCCGAACGCCCTGGATAATATCCCAGCGTCCACCGTAATTCGCCGCGATATTGAGCGTCAGACCGGTATTATTTTCAGTCAGCGCTTCTGCTTTACGAATCCGTTCCTGCAAACGTGAGTTAAAACGACTGGTTTCGCCGATAATACGCAGACGGACGTTGTGGCGGTGCAGGCTTTTTACTTCGCTATCGAGCGCCCACACAAACAATTCCATCAACGCGGTCACTTCCTGCGGCGGTCGATTCCAGTTTTCACTGCTAAAAGCATAGAGCGTTAACGCATCAATGCCGTTATTGGCGGCAAAAGAAACGGCGCGGCGAACAGATTTCGCCCCAGCTTTATGCCCAAAGGCTCGTATCTTCCCTTGTCTTTTCGCCCAGCGGCCGTTGCCATCCATAATGATTGCTACATGACGGCAGCCATGAGCTGGCAAGTTTTCGCTTATTGGTTGATTCGCAGACAACATAACGCGTTTTTGGTCCCTGAAAAGGATTTAACGGTACTCAGGAATACTGAAGCCTATACATAAAAAAGCCGTGTCAAACCACGGCTTACCTGACCACGTAAAGTCAAATACCTGCGATCAGGTGGCGCAGACTATATCACTGAAGCCCAACGCTAACAAATAGCACAACCACTAGTGCTTGCTTTATCACCAGCTTGCGAGGCGTGTCACCTGCTTACGTGCAATAACGCGAGCCTGTGCATCCACCGCCAGCACCTCTTCCACGCTTTGTGGTTCGCGCAAATCCATCATCTCCAGTACCGATAAATTCAACGTCGCAATATCGGTAAAGCGGATCTGCTGATTCAGAAATGCCTCAACGGTAATTTCATTAGCTGCATTAAGTGCCGTCGTCGCCGCCTGCCCCTGGTCAAAGGCTTTCATCGCAAGCTTCAGACACGGATAACGATCGTAGTCCGGTTCGCTAAAGGTCAGTGAACTCAGCTTGCAAAAATCGAGCGGTTTCGCCCCGGACTTCACCCGATTCGGCCACGCCATGGCATGCGCGATAGGCGTGCGCATGTCCGGTTCACCCAGTTGCGCAAGGACGCTGCCATCCTGATAGCGCACCATCGAGTGAATCACCGATTGCGGGTGGATCAGCACTTCCATCTGTTTCGCCGACGCATTGAACAGCCAGCGCGCTTCAATGTATTCCAGACCTTTGTTCATCATGGTGGCGGAGTCAACGGAGATTTTACGCCCCATTGACCAGTTCGGATGACGGCACGCCTGCTCAGGCGTCATTGCGCTCAGTTCAGACAGTGGCGTTTCACGGAACGGGCCACCTGACCCGGTAAGCAAAATCGATACAACGCCATTCTGCTCCAGGTCAGCGTACCCCAGGTTCTGTTGAAAAGGTTGCGGTAAACTCTGAAAAATCGCGTTGTGCTCGCTATCGACCGGTAAAAGACGCGCCCCGCGCTGTTTCACCGCCTCCATAAAGAGACGTCCGCAGGTCACCAGCGACTCTTTGTTAGCCAGCAGAACCTCTTTACCGGCATCAATAGCGGCAAGCGTCGGTAGCAGCCCTGCAGCCCCGACGATTGCCGCCATGACCTGATCAACCTCATCCAGCGCAGCCATGTCGCAGGCCGCCTGCTGGCCACTCAGGACTTCGGTACGACAGCCTTTCTCACGCAACTGCGCGGTGAGCAGGCGGGCGCTCTCTTCGTCATCCATAACCGCATAGCGAGGCGTAAACTCCAGACACTGTTCGATCATACGCTGCACATTCTTACCGGCCACCAGCGCGGTCACGGTGTAATGTTCAGGATTATGGCGAACAACGTCGAGAGTGCTGCAACCGATAGAGCCGGTTGAGCCAAGGAGTGTTAAATGCTTCATGAGATGCCCGAAAAAAGTTAGACCAGATAAAAGCAAAACGCCGCCAGCAAGACCCGAAGTCCTTCTGAACGGCGTTTATCAGTGTACGACAGAAATCAGAACTGCATCAGTTCCGCTTCTTTATCTGCCAGCGCCGCATCAATTTTCTTGATTGCAGCATCCGTCATCTTCTGAATGTCGTCCTGAGAACGACGATCGTCATCTTCACTGATCTCTTTTTCTTTCAGCAGCGCTTTGAGTTTATCGTTCGCATCACGACGTACGTTACGCACGGATACGCGACCCTGCTCAGCTTCACCACGAACAACTTTGATCAGGTCTTTACGACGTTCTTCAGTCAGTGGAGGCAGTGGAACGCGAATGTCAGCGCCCGCAGAGCTTGGGTTCAGACCCAGGTCAGACGCCATGATCGCTTTCTCAACCGCTGGGCTCATAGAACGATCGAAGACGTTGATTTTCAGCGTACGGGTATCTTCAACGGTAACACTCGCCAGCTGACGCAGTGGCGTTGGCGTGCCGTAGTATTCTACGATGATGCCATCCAGCAGGCTTGGGGAAGCACGGCCAGTACGGATTTTGCTGATTTGGGTTTTGAACGCTTCTACGCATTTTTCCATGCGTACTTCAGCATCTTTTCTGATTTCGTTAATCACGTTACGAATCCTTGAAAACTTGTCTCAGGCAGACTATCCGCCAGCACAGCGCTACAGGTGTGCTAAGTATAGTCGCGTTTAATTCTGACAACGCCAAAGGCGCGCCCAGGTAAGATACCACTACAAAATAAAGCGGAATCTTACCTGTATTTATCGCCGACGGAAATTATTCCGTGATCAAAGTGCCTTCTTTTTCACCCATGACCACGCGACGCAGTGCGCCAGGTTTGTTCATGTTGAAGACACGGATCGGCAGTTTGTGGTCACGAGCCAGCGTAAAGGCGGCAAGATCCATCACTTTCAGCTCTTTTTCCAGCACTTCGCTGTAGCTCAGCTGATCGTACATGGTGGCAGACGGATCTTTTGCCGGGTCGGCAGTAAACACGCCATCCACTTTGGTCGCTTTCAGAACCACATCGGCTTCGATCTCGATACCGCGCAGGCAGGCAGCGGAATCGGTAGTAAAGAACGGGTTACCCGTACCGGCGGAGAGGATCACCACGCGGTTGTTGCGCAGCAGGCTAATCGCCTCTGCCCAGCTGTAGTTATCGCAGACGCCATTCAATGGGATTGCGGACATCAGGCGGGCGTTCACATAGGCGCGATGAAGCGCATCACGCATTGCCAGGCCATTCATCACGGTTGCCAGCATACCCATGTGGTCGCCCACAACGCGGTTCATCCCCGCTTTCGCCAGACCAGCACCACGGAAAAGGTTGCCACCGCCAATGACCACGCCAACCTGAATACCCAGTTCGACCAGTTCTTTGATTTCCTGTGCCATGCGGTCAAGGATGCTTGCGTCAATACCGAAGCCTTCCGATCCCTGCAGCGCTTCGCCACTCAGCTTAAGCAGAATGCGTTTGTACACGGGTTTTGCATTGGTAGCCATGTTTCTTTCCTGAGACTGTCAACGATTAAGATGGGGGTTAATTCTGGCGACATGATATGTCGCATATCAGCACAGGGATACTGGAGCCTGTCTGATTTCGTGTGACGGGTGACAAAAAGAAGCCGCCCTCAGGCGGCTCCTTTTCAATCATTAAGACTGCTTGGACATTGCAGCAACTTCTGCTGCGAAGTCAGTCTCAACTTTCTCGATGCCTTCGCCCACTTCGAAGCGGATGAAGCCAGTCACGTCAGCGTTGTGCTCTTTCAGCAGCTGAGCAACAGACTTGCTTGGATCCATAACGAATGGCTGGCCAGTCAGAGAAACTTCGCCGGTGAATTTCTTCATGCGGCCTTCAACCATTTTCTCTGCGATTTCTTTTGGCTTACCAGACTGCATCGCGATGTCCAGCTGAACCTGGTACTCTTTCTCTACCACTTCAGCAGACACGTCTTCTGGCTTAACGAATTCTGGTTTGCTTGCAGCGATGTGCATAGCCAGCTGTTTAACCAGCTCTTCATCAGCGCCTTTAGCCGCAACCAGAACACCGATACGTGCACCGTGCTGGTATGAACCCAGAACGTCGCCTTCCAGAGAAGCAACACGACGGATGTTGATGTTCTCACCGATTTTAGCAACCAGAGCAACACGTTCTTCTTCGAACTGTGCTTTCAGAACTTCAACGTCAGTGATTTTGCCCGCAACAGCTGCGTCCAGAACTTTGTTAGCAAATGCCTGGAAACCACCATCTTTAGCAACGAAGTCAGTCTGGCAGTTAACTTCCAGGATGATGCCGTAGTTGCCGTCGATCTTAGTGATGATCACGCCGTCAGCAGCAACGTTGCCTGCTTTTTTAGCTGCTTTGATCGCACCGGATTTACGCATGTTTTCGATTGCCAGCTCGATGTCGCCGTTCGCTTCAGTCAGCGCTTTTTTGCAATCCATCATGCCTGCGCCAGTACGCTCGCGCAGCTCTTTTACCAGGGATGCGGTAATTTCAGCCATTCTTAAATCCTCGGGAGATGTGAACTGCCCGGCCTGCGGCCAAACAGTGTAAATTGAAAAAAGGGGCCGATAATTGGCCCCTATTCATACACGGTACTAATAAGGGGTGAAACCTTATTATTCAGCTTCTACGAAGCTTTCTTCCGCCTGAGAAGCCAGATCCTGGGAACGGCCTTCACGAACGGTAGCAGCTACAGCGCTCAGGTACAGGCTAACAGCACGGATTGCGTCGTCGTTACCCGGGATAACGAAGTCAACACCGTCCGGATCGGAGTTGGTATCAACGATAGCGAATACCGGGATACCCAGGTTGTTAGCTTCTTTGATTGCGATGTGCTCGTGGTCTGCATCGATTACGAACAGCGCGTCTGGCAGGCCGCCCATATCTTTGATACCGCCCAGGCTGTTTTCCAGCTTGTCCAGTTCACGAGTGCGCATCAGCGCTTCTTTCTTAGTCAGCTTGTCGAAAGTACCGTCCTGAGACTGGGTTTCCAGATCTTTCAGGCGCTTGATGGACTGACGAACGGTTTTCCAGTTAGTCAGCATGCCGCCCAACCAGCGATGGTTCACGAAGAACTGATCGCAGCTGTTAGCAGCATCTTTCACAGCTTCGCTTGCAGCGCGCTTAGTACCAACGAACAGAATCTTACCTTTACGGGAAGAGATCTTGTTCAGCTCAGCCAGGGCTTCGTTGAACATTGGTACAGTTTTCTCAAGGTTGATGATGTGAACTTTGTTACGTGCGCCGAAGATGAAAGGCTTCATTTTCGGGTTCCAGTAACGGGTCTGGTGACCGAAGTGAACACCAGCCTTGAGCATGTCGCGCATGGAAACAGTTGCCATGTTTAAAACCTCTATATTAAAAGTTGGGGTTATGCCTCCACGTATCCCATATTACCGACCCCGAAGGGCACCCCGGAATATGTGCCGATACGTGTGTGTTGTTACACAAAGTGAGATTTGTCGCTTCCGTCCAGCCTGTGTATCTGAAATGGATCGGAAGTCCGGCGCGCTTTATACCACAAAACACGACCAGAAACCAACAGTTGTTGGCCGAGTGTGCTGTTAATGATTCTCAATTTGGCACGGGGTGCGCCTGACTGATACCATTAACGACACTTAGACTAGTATTGTCGAAAAAATCGACACTGATGGACAGATTACATGGCTATCTCTATTAAGACACCTGAAGAAATTGAAAAGATGCGCGTCGCCGGTCGTCTGGCCGCAGACGTGCTGGAAATGATCGAGCCGTACGTGAAGCCGGGCGTGAGCACGGGTGAACTGGACCGCATTTGTAACGACTATATCGTCAATGAGCAGCACGCGGTCTCCGCCTGCCTTGGCTACCATGGTTTCCCGAAATCCGTCTGCATTTCGATTAACGAAGTGGTTTGTCACGGTATTCCGGACAACGAAAAACTGCTCAAAGATGGCGACATCGTCAACATCGACGTGACGGTCATTAAAGATGACTACCACGGTGACACCTCTAAGATGTTCATCGTGGGCAAGCCGACGATTCTGGGCGAGCGTCTGTGCAAAGTGACGCAAGAAAGCCTCTACCTGGCGCTGAAAATGGTTAAACCCGGCATTCGCCTGCGCACCATTGGGGCCGCTATCCAGAAATTCGTTGAAGCGGAAGGTTTCTCCGTTGTGCGTGAATACTGCGGCCACGGCATTGGCCGTGTCTTCCACGAAGAGCCACAGGTTCTGCACTATGATGCGGATGACGGCGGCGTAGTACTGCAAAAAGGCATGACGTTCACCATCGAGCCGATGGTCAACGCCGGTGATTACCGCATCCGCACCATGAAAGATGGCTGGACGGTGAAAACCAAAGACAGAAGCTTGTCTGCACAGTACGAGCATACTATTGTGGTAACAGACAACGGCTGCGAAATTATGACGTTGCGCAAGGATGACACCATCCCGGCGATACTCACGCACGATGAATGATAAAAAAGCCGGCAGATGCCGGCTTTTTTAATGGCTATAGCTTTTTCTTATGGGTGGCGCACGATGAGTAATCTTTTACCCGAACAGTATGCTAACACAGCACTTCCCACCCTACCCGACCAGCCCGATAACCCGGGCGTCTGGCCCCAGCAGGATCTCACCTGCGCCGGTATCAAGGCGCATATGGATGTCTTCCAGCGCTGGCTCGGAAGCGCATTTGATGCCGGTATCTCCGCGGAGCAGCTCATTGAAGCTCGCACCGAGTTTATCGACCAGCTCCTGCAGCGTCTGTGGATTGATTACGGGTTTGGGCAGATCAGTGACGTGGCACTGGTCGCCGTCGGGGGCTATGGCCGCGGTGAGCTTCATCCGCTTTCCGATATCGACTTACTGATTTTAAGCCGCAAAAAACTGCCGGATGAACAGGCGCAGAAAATTGGTGAACTGCTGACGCTGCTGTGGGATGTAAAGCTTGAAGTGGGCCACAGCGTGCGCACGCTGGAAGAGTGCCTGCTCGAAGGATTATCTGACCTGACCGTCGCCACCAACCTGATTGAAACCCGCCTGTTGATTGGCGACGTTGCGTTGTTCCTGGAGCTGCAAAAACACATTTTCAGCGACGGCTTCTGGCCTTCAGAAAAATTCTTCGCCGCGAAGGTCGAGGAGCAGAATCAGCGTCACCAGCGCTACCACGGCACCAGCTATAACCTGGAGCCGGATATAAAAAGCAGTCCGGGCGGACTGCGCGACATTCACACGCTGCAGTGGGTGGCCCGCCGCCACTTTGGCGCCACCTCAATGGACGAGATGGTTGGCTTCGGCTTTTTAACCGAGGCTGAGCGAAACGAGCTGAATGAGTGTCTACACCTGCTCTGGCGGATCCGTTTTGCCCTGCATCTCGAGCTTAGCCGCTACGATAACCGTCTGCTGTTTGACCGTCAGCTCAGCGTGGCGCAGCGCCTCAACTACCGCGGTGAAGGTAACGAACCGGTTGAGCACATGATGAAGGATTTCTTCCGCGTTACCCGTCGCGTCACTGAACTGAACCAGATGCTGCTGCAGCTGTTCGACGAAGCGATCCTGGCCCTGACGGCGGACGAAAAACCGCGGCCGATCGATGATGAATTCCAGCTGCGCGGCACGCTTATCGATCTGCGCGACGAAACGCTGTTTATCCGTGAGCCGGAAGCGATCCTGCGGATGTTCTACACCATGGTTCGCAACAGCACGATCACCGGGATCTACTCCACAACGCTGCGTCATCTGCGCCATGCGCGCCGTCATCTGACGCAGCCACTGTGCTATATCCCGGAAGCCCGATCCCTTTTTCTCAGTATGTTGCGCCATCCGGGTGCCGTCAGCCGAGGGCTTCTGCCGATGCATCGCCACAGCGTGCTGTGGGCCTATATGCCGCAGTGGTCACATATCGTCGGGCAGATGCAGTTCGATCTGTTCCACGCCTATACGGTGGATGAACACACGATCCGCGTCATGCTCAAGCTGGAGAGCTTTGCCAGAGAAGAGACACGCTCACGTCACCCACTGTGCGTCGAACTGTGGCCACGTCTTACCCACCCGGAACTGATCCTGATTGCCGCCCTGTTCCACGACATCGCCAAAGGTCGCGGCGGTGACCACTCGGTGCTCGGCGCGCAGGACGTGCTGAAATTTGCCGAACTGCATGGACTGAACTCTCGCGAGACGCAGCTGGTTGCCTGGCTGGTACGCCACCACCTGCTGATGTCCGTCACCGCGCAGCGTCGTGACATTCAGGATCCGGAGGTCATCAAGCAGTTTGCAGAAGAGGTTCAGACGGAAAACCGCCTGCGCTATCTGGTCTGCCTGACGGTAGCCGATATTTGTGCCACCAACGAAACGCTGTGGAACAGCTGGAAGCAAAGCCTGTTGCGCGAGTTGTACTTTGCCACCGAAAAACAGCTGCGCCGCGGGATGCAAAACACCCCGGACATGCGCGAGCGTGTACGCCATCATCAGCTGCAGGCGCTGGCGCTGTTGCGGATGGATAACATTGATGAAGAAGCGCTGCATCAGATTTGGGCGCGCTGTCGTGCCAACTATTTTGTCCGCCACAGCCCAAACCAGCTTGCCTGGCATGCGCGACATCTGCTTCAGCATGATTTATCGCAGCCGATGATCCTCCTCAGTCCGCAGGCCACGCGCGGCGGTACCGAGATCTTTATCTGGAGTCCGGATCGGCCTTATCTGTTTGCTGCGGTTTGTGCCGAACTGGACAGGCGTAACCTGAGCGTTCACGACGCGCAGATTTTCACCACCCGGGACGGCATGGCGATGGACACCTTTATTGTGCTGGAGCCAGACGGAAGCCCGCTGTCGTCGGACCGCCATGAAGGGATACGTTTTGGCCTGGAACAGGCGATCACCCAGCGCAGCTGGCAGCCACCGCAGCCGCGTCGTCAGCCGTCGAAATTACGCCACTTTACCGTCGATACCGAGGTCAATTTCCTGCCGACCCACACCGATCGTAAATCGTTCCTGGAGCTGATCGCGCTCGACCAGCCAGGGCTGCTCGCCCGCGTCGGCCAGGTTTTTGCCGATCTGGGAATTTCGCTTCACGGGGCCAGAATTACAACCATTGGCGAACGAGTAGAAGATTTATTTATAATCGCCACCGCCGACCGGCGTGCCCTTAATAATGACCTGCAACTTGAAGTGCAACAACGGTTGACAGCAGCCCTCAATCCAAACGATAAAGGGTGACGTGTTTTTTAGTGAAATGGAAAGAGTAAACAATGCAGCAGTTACAGAACGTTATTGAGTCCGCTTTTGAGCGTCGCGCCGAGATTACTCCGGCAAATGTGGATACCGTTACCCGTGAAGCGGTTAATCAGGTTATTTCTCTGCTGGATTCCGGCGCGCTACGTGTAGCAGAAAAAATCGACGGTCAGTGGGTAACTCATCAATGGCTGAAGAAAGCCGTGCTGCTCTCTTTCCGTATCAATGATAACCAGGTTATCGACGGAGCAGAAAGCCGCTACTTCGATAAAGTCCCTATGAAATTCGCTGACTACGACGAAGCTCGCTTCCAGAAAGAAGGCTTCCGCGTAGTACCGCCAGCGGCCGTACGTCAGGGTGCGTTCATCGCGCGTAACACCGTGCTGATGCCCTCCTACGTTAACATCGGTGCTTACGTAGACGAAGGCTCCATGGTGGATACCTGGGCAACCGTCGGCTCCTGCGCGCAGATCGGTAAAAACGTTCACCTGTCCGGCGGCGTGGGTATCGGTGGTGTACTGGAGCCACTGCAGGCTAACCCAACCATCATCGAAGATAACTGCTTCATCGGCGCGCGCTCTGAAGTGGTGGAAGGCGTGATCGTTGAGGAAGGCTCCGTTATCTCGATGGGCGTTTACATCGGTCAGAGTACCCGTATTTACGATCGTGAGACCGGTGAAATTCACTACGGTCGCGTGCCGGCCGGTTCCGTTGTGGTCTCCGGCAACCTGCCGTCAAAAGATGGCAAGTACAGCCTGTACTGTGCGGTTATCGTGAAAAAAGTTGATGCGAAAACCCGCGGTAAGGTGGGCATCAATGAGTTGCTGCGCACCATCGATTAATCGGATATAACAAAAAGCGGGGGCCACCCCGCTTTTTTCATATCTGAGGGTGGCGAAAATAGATTTTTTCGTTAATTATTCAAAGGTTATGTTGAGATCAAGGGTACCGCTATGTACGATAATCTGAAAAGTCTGGGCATTACCAATCCTGATGAAATTGATCGTTACAGCCTTCGCCAGGAAGCTAATAACGACATTCTGAAAATCTATTTTCACAAGGACAAAGGAGAGTTTTTCGCCAAGAGCGTGAAGTTTAAATATCCACGCCAGCGTAAGACCGTCGTCGCTGACGGTGTAGGACAGGGATACAAAGAAGTTCAGGAAATCAGCCCTAATCTGCGCTATGTGATCGATGAACTCGATCAGATCTGTCAGCGCGACCGCACTGAAGTCGATCTCAAACGTAAGATCCTCGACGATCTGCGTCACCTTGAAAGCGTAGTCACCAACAAGATTAGCGAAATCGAAGCGGATCTTGAAAAGCTTACCCGGAAATAAACTTAAAACGGCAATCTTTGATTGCCGTTTTAGTGTTTGCGCCCTCTCCCGTGGAAAGGGATGGAGTAAGGACATCAGGCCGTATTTCACTCATCTCTGCTCATCGAGCTGTAACGCCACATAAAGCAGCAGCCTGTCGTCAAAGCTCCCCAGATCCAGCCCTGTCAGCTCCGAAATCCGGTTCAGTCGATATTCCAGCGTATTGCGATGTATAAACAACGCTTTCGACGTTGCCAGCGGCTGTACGTTATGACGGAACCACGCCTGCAGCGTCCGACGCAGCAGACCGTTATTGTCCATCGCCTTCAGGCGCGCTAACGGACGTGCCAGCTCATTGGCCTGCCAGCCACCGCGCAGGCTGTCGAGCAGTACCGGCAGCATCAGATCCTGGTAGAAATAACTGCGGCTTTCCGGCATCCGCTGCTTACCCACCATCATGGTGGTGCGGGCAGTACGCCAGGAACGGGCAATACTGCCCGGACCGGTGAAGTAATTGCCCAGCGCGACGCGAAAACGAAGCTGACCATTCTCCTTCATGCGGGCTATCAACTGCTCCACGCGACGACGATGATCTTCTGCATCCCAGCGCCCGAACGCGTTCAGCGCGGGCTTGAGCACCACCATTTCCGTCAGAGAGACAATCGCCACCAGGTTATCGCGTTCCGGTGTCGCCAGCGCATTTTGCAGCTGCTGCAGCTCAGCCATCGCACTGTCGACGCCAAGCTGGCCGCTGTCCACCTCAATTACCGCCACGACGCGCGGTTGATTCAGATCGATTCCCAGGCGCTGCGCCCATTCATTGAGTGCAGGGGTATGCTCATCCGCCTGAATCAGGTTCATCACCAGCTCTTCACGCAGACGGCTGTCCTGGGCGAGCAGATGCATCAGGCGCGACTGCTCAAGCATCATCTCCGCCGTCATACAGACCAGTTCGCCATATTTTCGCAGCGACTCCGGCTCGCCGGTCAGGCCGATAACGCCAACAATTTCCCCCTCAAGACGCAGCGGTAAATTGATACCCTGACGAACACCGTGCAGGTGTTTCGCCACCGCATCGTCGATGTCCACCACCCGCCCCTGGGAGAGCACCAGCAGCGCCCCTTCGTGCAATTCCCCAATACGCTCACGATCGCCACTGCCAATAATGCGCCCACGGGCATCCATTACGTTGATATTGGTATCAATGATGCGCATGGTGCGTGCCACAATATCCTGCGCCATTTTGGTATCGAGATGCCAGCCAGCCATGTAACCCTCCTGTGAGCAGAGCTCAAGCATAGGGAAGTTCAGCTACCGCTGCATTGTGCGAATGCACAAAGTGAAAGGGAGAAGTATGGAGTTGTGGAAAAGGTCACAGAAAGGTGAAAAGCCCCTGCTCATCTGAAACAGGGGCCTGAGAGGATTACTGCATCAGCAGGTAAATTGAGGTATCACCACGCTGAATATTCAACGCCAGCACGGAAGGTTTGCTGTCCAGAATTTTGCGCAGTTCAGCAATGTTTTTCACTGGCTGCTGGTTCGCACCCATGATCACATCGCCTTTTTTCAGGCCAATGCGCGCAGCCGGGCTGTTCGCTTTAACGTTGTTCACCACAACGCCTTTGTCCTGACCTTTATTGCTCATCTCGGCACCTTCAATGCCGCTGAAGATGGTGCTGGAATCAACCTGATTCTGGCTGCTCTGCTGCAGTTCCAGGCTCACGTTAACCGGTTTACCGTCACGCAGCAGGCCGAGGGTGACTTTGCTGCCAATCGGCATGGAGCCCACTTCAGCACGCAGCGCGGCAAAGCTGCTGATAGGTTTCCCGTTCAGGGAGGTGATGACATCACCTGCTTTAATGCCCGCTTTCGCCGCGGAGGAGTTCGGCATCACCTGGCTGACAAATGCGCCGCGCTGGGCGTCAACTTTCATCGCCTTAGCCAGTTCGGAATTCAGTTCGGTACCCAGAATCCCCAGTTCACCGCGTTTCACCTGGCCATACTGCACCATCTGCGCGGTCAGGTTTTTCACCATGTTACTTGGGATAGCAAAGCCGATCCCGATATTGCCGCCGTCTGGTGCAAGGATCGCGGTGTTGATACCAATCAGCTCACCGTTCAGGTTCACCAGCGCACCGCCGGAGTTACCCCGGTTGATGGCGGCATCCGTCTGGATGAAGTTTTCATAGTTTTCGGCGTTGAGGCCGCTACGACCCAGCGCGGAAACAATCCCCGAGGTTACGGTTTCACCCAGACCGAACGGGTTACCGATAGCGACGGTATAATCACCGACACGCAGCGCATCGGAGTCGGCAATTTTAATCGCCGTCAGGTTTTTCGGATCCTGAATCTGGATCAACGCGATATCGGAGCGCGGGTCTTTCCCGACCACTTTGGCATCAAATTTACGCCCGTCGCTCAGCTGAACCTTAATGCTGTTGGCGTTATCAACAACGTGGTTGTTGGTCACGACGTAGCCTTTCGCCGCATCGATAATCACACCCGAGCCAAGCGCCATGAATTTCTGCTGCTGGCCACCCCCCTGGGTGTCATCCCCTGCACCACCGCCCTGACAGAACGGGGAGCTCTGGAATGGCGAACCGTCCTGGCAGAAAGGTGAGTTATCACCAAAGAACTGCTGGAAGTTACGCGGCATACGCGGCGTATTGACGGTTGTGCTGCCCTCAACGTTAATACTCACCACCGATGGCATCACTTTTTCGAGCATCGGTGCCAGGCTTGGCATCTGCTGCGCGGTCGCTGCCGACGATGCGGTCTCAGCTGCAGTAGCAGTCAGAGGAGACAGCGCTAAACCTAAACTCAGAGCCAGTGCACTCATTGCTAATGTGGTTTTTTTCATGTGTCTTAATCTCGATTTACAGATAACGCAAAATTGCTGTGTAACTCAGATTCATTTTATACCGCTTAGTTCCGGCCATAAGTTTATGGAAAAGGTAAAAATTTATTGGCCGTCTTTACAAAACTCCGTGCTTATTCCACCGCCATGAGCTTGCGGTATTCATCCCAGGCATACAAATCTGTCATCCCGCTGATATAGTCCTGGATAAGACGGCAGCGATAATAATATTCCAGCACCGGCCACTGGGACGACTGACGATCCAGCTTGCCGATGGCTTCGACATAAGCCAGACGGTGGCGGGTTGAAAGCTTCTGATAAAGCCGGGATTCGATCGGTATTCGCCGCACGCGCTCTTTTTCCACCAGCTCGCTGAACTCGTCGACGGATAACTGCAGCAGAGGCCGATAGATTTCGAGTAACCCACTGATAACCCTGTATCCCTGCAGCTCAAGCTGTTCGACATCCGGATGGCTGAAAACATGACGCACGGCCACGTTTTTATAGAGCTCAAGAAGCTGGCTAAAGCTGCTGTCATCTTCCAGCAACGCATGGTTGAATTCGCCGCTATAAATTAACGGCAGGTTGTCAATAAAGCGCGAGGCGGCATAAGGCACCAGTTTATTTAATGTATTGACCCGTAAATACATAAAGAACTGATCTTCCGTGCTGCGGCTTAATGTATTTGAACGCGATTTCTCCCAGGCATTTTCGACAACCTGAGCAAACAGCGAGCCTTTTTCATGCGTTCCCCAGGCCTCATAAAGATGCTGATAAAGTTCTTCGACGCTGAATATTCTTTTCTCAACGGCGTCTTCCAGGTCGGCAACACAATATGAAATGTCGTCGGCAGCTTCCATAATCCAGGTTAAGGGGAAACGGCCGTTTGGTGTCAGAGAAAGTTCTTTACGCAGGCGCTCAATATAGGCTTCTTCAGAAAGATAATAGCCCGGCTTTTTCATCAAATAACTGTGCGACGCGGGCGTCTCGCCCATCCACCAGGCCGGTCGCGTATATTTCAGGATGCACCCCACCTGTGCCCAGGTCAGGTTCATACGCATCAGGGAGTGTACCAGCCGGATCCCCTGCGCATTGCCTTCGAAGTGACAGAGGTCGTGACGGACTTTACGCCGCAGGTCGTTCAGCGCATCTTCACCTTCGCGCAGGCGTAAATCCCGCACCAGGCAGCGGTCATCGCTCAGAGGCTGGCTTACCGCATCAGCAGGATAAAGCCGCTGTTTAAACCAGTCATTTATGGCGGCTTCACCAAAATGACCAAAGGGCGGGTTACCGATGTCATGCATCAGGCAGGCCATCTCAACGATGCTCTCAAACGGCCCAGTCAGCTCATTCAGCCCATAGGTTTCGAGAAGCTGCTGCTCTTTGAGACGGCTTAAAATCTCTTTGGCAATATAGCGGCCAACCTGCTGAACTTCCATAGAATGCGTTAAGCGCGTGCGCACCGCAGCGTTACGTTCAAGCGGAAACACCTGGGTTTTTTGCTGTAAACGACGGATTGCCGGCGAGTTTATGATCCGCCCGCGATCGCTTTCGAAGATACGCAGGATCTCATGCTCGCTCTTGTCGCCCTGCGGCGAACGGAAACGTCGGTGCCAGTTAATTTTGGTGCGAAAATCGATTGGTGACATGTGCTCCCCCGCGTGAGAATGCGTTTCCTCTTAACCGCATGATAGACTATGCATCTTAACAAGGCACATCGCGAGTAAATCTATGAAAATCGGCATTATTGGTGCAATGGAAGAAGAAGTTACGCTGCTGCGTGACAAAATTGAGAACCGTCAGACTCTCTCCCTCGGTGGCTGTGAGATCTATACCGGCCAGTTGAATGGCGTTGACGTCGCTCTGCTGAAATCAGGCATCGGTAAGGTTGCTGCTGCGCTGGGCGCGACCCTGCTGCTCGAACGCTGCAAGCCGGACGTTATCATTAACACCGGTTCTGCAGGCGGCCTGGCGTCGACGCTGAAAGTGGGTGATATCGTTGTTTCCGATGAAGCGCGTTACCACGATGCAGACGTTACCGCATTCGGCTACGAATACGGTCAGCTTCCGGGTTGCCCGGCCGGGTTTAAAGCCGATGACAAACTGATTGCGGCGGCTGAAAGCTGCATCGCTGAGCTGAACCTCAACGCGGTACGCGGCCTGATCGTCAGCGGTGATGCGTTCATCAATGGCTCCGTCGGCCTGGCGAAAATTCGTCATAACTTCCCTCAGGCCGTTGCGGTTGAAATGGAAGCGACCGCCATTGCTCACGTTTGCCATAACTTCAACGTTCCGTTCGTGGTGGTTCGCGCCATCTCCGACGTGGCTGACCAGCAGTCTCATATCAGCTTCGACGAGTTCCTGACCGTTGCGGCAAAACAGTCCACCGTGATGGTGGAGCGCATGGTGCAGAAACTGGCTCGTGGGTAACCCATACATCAGGGCGCTGGTCGCCCTGCTTTTTCTCGCACCGGCATGGCTATTTGCCGCGCCGCGTGTGATTACGCTCTCTCCGGCAAACACTGAACTGGCCTTTGCCGCCGGGATCACGCCTGTCGGGGTGAGCAGCTTTTCGGATTACCCTCCGCAAGCGGCCCATATTGAACAGGTGGCGACCTGGCAAGGGATGAACATTGAGCGCATCGTGGCGCTTAAACCCGATCTCGTGCTCGCCTGGCGCGGCGGTAACGCCGAGCGGCAGGTCAACCAGCTCTCCTCGCTTGGGATCAAGGTGATGTGGATTGATGCGGTGAGCATTGAGCAGGTCGCTCAGGCACTGCGTTCTCTGGCCCCCTACAGCCCTACCCCAGCAAAAGCCGAGAATGCCGCGAAACAGATGCTCAGCGACTATGCCGCGCTGAAATCCCGCTACGATGTCCCCGTCAAAAAACGCATCTTCCTGCAATTTGGCAGCCAGCCGCTGTTCACCACCGGGAAAGGATCCATTCAGAATCAGGTGCTGGAAATCTGCGGCGGTGAAAACATCTTTGCAGCCAGCCGGGTGCCGTGGCCTCAGGTCAGCCGGGAACAGGTGCTCGCACGCCAGCCACAGGCCATCGTGGTGGTCGGAAATGCGAGCGAGATTCCTAAAATTGAACAATTCTGGCAACGTCAGCTAAAAATACCGGTGATCCCCCTCACCAGTGACTGGTTTGAACGCGCCAGCCCGCGTATTATCCTCGCCGCAAAACAGCTCTGTGCCGCGCTGGCAGAGAGTCACTAACTACATACCCCGCTCGAGGATTTAACGATGCTCGTTTATTGGCTGGATATTCTTGGCACAGCCGTTTTTGCTATCTCCGGCGTTTTACTCGCCGGAAAACTGCGCATGGATCCGTTTGGCGTACTGGTGCTGGGCGTGGTCACCGCCGTGGGTGGCGGGACAATCCGTGATATGGCCCTGGCGAATGGCCCGGTATTTTGGGTAAAAGATCCAACCGATCTGGTGGTGGCGATGGTCACTTGTCTGTTGACCATCGTGTTGGTTCGCCAGCCCCGCCGGTTACCGAAATGGATACTCCCGGTGCTGGATGCCGTCGGTCTGGCCGTCTTTGTGGGCATCGGGGTCAATAAAGCCTTCAATGCGGGAACGGGCCCGATGGTGGCCATCTGCATGGGCGTGTTAACCGGGGTCGGCGGCGGGATTATTCGCGACATTCTGGCGCGTGAAGTTCCTATGATCCTGCGTACCGAAATCTATGCCACGGCGTGTATTATTGGTGGGATTGTTCACGCGACGGCGTATTACACCTTTGCGATGCCGCTAGAAAATGCAGCCATGCTGGGTATGGTGGTCACGCTGGGGATACGGTTAGCGGCGATACGCTGGCATCTGAAGCTGCCGACGTTTGCGCTGGATGATAATGCACGATAAGCGTTGTTTATAAGCCCGGTGGCGCTACGCTTACCGGGCTTACGACTGCATCCCTGTCAGATGCTGAACGAAGAGCCACATCCACAGGTACTTGTCGCGTTCGGGTTAGTCACAACGAAGCGCGAACCTTCCAGGCCTTCAGTGTAATCCACCGAACCACCCACCAGGTACTGCAGGCTCATCGGGTCAACCACCAGCGCAACGCCCTGCTTCTCGATAGTCATATCGCCGTCGTTGACCTGATCGTCAAAGGTAAAACCATACTGGAAGCCGCTGCAGCCGCCACCGGTAATATAGACACGCAGTTTCAGATCCGGATTGTCCTCGTCGGCAATCAGGGTTTTCACTTTGTTGGCTGCTGCTTCGGTAAATTCCAGCGGCAACGCTACGTCATCACTCATCTTATGCTCCCATGAATACTGCTACTGCTATTGGGTAAAATTCACCCAATTCTTTATGTCATTATCTAATACCCTGGTAATTCATTCAAGTATTCTGCGTCGGGGCCCGCTCGGCCTCTTGTTTTGCCAGGGTACGAGCAAGAATGGTGGAGTATAGCGGTTTTCCACCCAGGAATTGGGCTAATAGTGTCGCGCCGAGACAGGTAATGATCATTGGCAAAATGAGCTGGTAATTATCCGTCATCTCCAGAACCAGCACGATGCCGGTCAACGGCGCGCGCAGGGACGCCGCCAGCAGCGCGCCCATTCCGGCAATAGCAAAGGTCCCGGCGTCCAGATGATAGGCCGGGAATCCGGCAGCAGCGACCATGCCAAACGCGGTTCCCAGAAGCGTACCCAGCGCCAGCATCGGGGCAAAAATACCGCCAGGCGCACCGGAGGAGAAGCACAATACGGTGGTAATCACCCGCGAAATAAACATGAACAGCAACAGACCAATGCTGAAATTACCCGCTGCGGCAATCGGTATCAGCCCGAAGCCACCGCCTGCGGCATTGGGCTCAATGAAGCCGAGCACGCCGCAGGCGCCGCCCAGCAGTCCGCCGATCAATACCCAGCGGGTGGTATTCCCACCGTGAATGCGCTGGAACATATCCTGAGCGCGTAAGATAAGCGTGTTAAACAGCGGGCCAACCACGCCAAAAATCATGCCGAGGATCAGGTACAGCCACAGCGTATTCACTGGCGCATTGGTCAGTTTCCCCACCTCAATCACCGCCCCTTCGCCATTAAAAATGCGAAAGACAATGCTCGACATAATGACGCCGGTGAATACCGCTTTTATCGAGATCAGGTTGTAGCGAAACTGTGCCCGCATCTCTTCAATAATGAACAGGATCCCCGCCAGCGGTGCGTTGAACGCCGCCGAAAGGCCGGCCGCCGCCCCCGTTGCCAGCAGCGTATGTCGCGCCTCCGCGCTGCGCATGCGAAACAGATCGCCGACCATACGCCCAACGTTTCCGCCCAGCTGCACCGTTGGCCCTTCGCGCCCGAGCACCATGCCTGCCCCGAGCGTTCCCATGCCACCGATAAATTTTACCGGGATGACGCGCCACCAGCGAACCGGCCTCAGCTCTTCCAGTGCGCCTTCTATTTCAGGGATCCCGGAACCGCCCGCTTCCGGCGCAAATTTACGAACCAGGAAATAGCCCACCATGGCAAACAGCGCAGATAAGCCAAAGGCCCACACCCATACCCATCCACCGCTATAGGCAAAACCCGCCACGGTTCCAATTCGCCAGTTCATTATCGCGTTAACCGCTTTTTCGAAGGCGATACCCACCAACCCGGCAACGGCGCCGACCACGGCTGCAGCCAGCAGGATAGCCAGCGGCGTTTTATCACGATTAAGCAAGCGCCGAATGCTAATACGGTGCTGCGCACGTCTGAACTGCTGTTCAGTATAAGAATGAGTGTCTGCTTTCATTACCGTTTCTTTTCGTCATACAAATAACCGCAGGGATTTTACCAGAGTGCGTAATATCATCCCGTGAAAAATACTTAACAATTGTTTGGGCATGAAAGGGGGCAAAAATTTCATTACCTTCCGAGGATCACTTAGAATAGTGTGCTTAATCATTTTATACGAACCAGGAACGACGCCATGAGCAAGTCTGAAAACCTCTACAGTGCAGCCCGCGAGCTTATCCCAGGTGGCGTGAATTCGCCTGTTCGCGCCTTTACCGGCGTAGGCGGTACGCCGCTGTTTATCGAACGTGCTGACGGCGCGTATCTGTATGATGTCGATGGCAAAGCCTATATCGATTATGTCGGCTCCTGGGGTCCGATGGTGCTGGGTCACAACCATCCTGCTATCCGCAATGCGGTGATCGAAGCCGCCCAGCGCGGCCTGAGCTTCGGCGCGCCAACCGAGATGGAAGTGAAAATGGCGGAACTGGTCACCGAACTGGTCCCGACTATGGACATGGTGCGTATGGTGAACTCCGGTACCGAGGCCACCATGAGCGCGATCCGCCTGGCACGTGGTTTTACCGGCCGTGACAAGATCATCAAATTTGAAGGCTGCTACCACGGTCATGCGGACTGCCTGCTGGTAAAAGCCGGCTCCGGCGCGCTAACCCTCGGTCAGCCGAACTCACCGGGCGTACCGGCTGACTTTGCGAAGCATACCCTGACCTGCACCTATAACGATCTGAACACCGTTCGGGCAGCCTTCGAGCAGTATCCGCAGGAGATTGCCTGTATCATCGTTGAACCTGTCGCAGGCAACATGAACTGCATTCCACCGCAGCCGGAGTTCCTGCCGGGTCTGCGCGCCCTGTGCGATGAGTTTGGCGCTCTGCTGATCATCGACGAAGTGATGACCGGCTTCCGCGTCGCGCTGGCGGGGGCACAGTCTTACTACGGCGTAGAGCCGGACCTGACGTGCCTTGGCAAAATCATCGGCGGCGGCATGCCTGTCGGTGCATTCGGGGGACGTAAAGAGGTGATGGAAGCGCTGGCGCCGACTGGCCCGGTCTACCAGGCGGGTACCCTTTCCGGCAACCCGATTGCAATGGCCGCAGGTTTCGCCTGTCTGACCGAAGTCGCGCAGCCGGGTATTCACGAAACCCTGACCGATCTGACAACTCAACTGGCCAACGGCCTGCTGGAGGCCGCGCAAGAAACCGGTATTCCTCTGGTGGTAAACCACGTTGGTGGGATGTTCGGGATTTTCTTCACCGATGCGAAAACCGTGACCTGCTATCAGGATGTGGTGAAGTGTGACGTTGAACGCTTCAAGCGCTTCTTCCATCTGATGCTGGAAGAAGGCGTCTACCTGGCACCATCCGCGTTTGAAGCAGGCTTTATGTCCGTCGCGCACAGCGAAGACGATATCAATAAGACTATCGATGCTGCGCGCAAGGTCTTTGCGAAGTTGTAAGACAGAAACGATCTGCTGCCCTCTCCACCCGGAGAGGGCAATACCCCACCGCCCTTCTACCTGCTTTGCTTTCTCAACAAATAGATAAAGTACGGCGCACCGATAAACGTCGACAGCAACCCGGCAGGTATCTGGTACGGGAACAACACCATCCGCCCCAGCCAGTCAGCAACCACCAGTATTACGCCCCCCGTCAGCGCCGACATCACAATGTGCGGCATCGTGCGACGAAAGCCCATCATTCTGGCAATGTGTGGCGCCATTAAGCCGACAAAGCTCAGCGGGCCGATGGTCATGGTGGCCGTTGCCGTGAGGCATGCGGCCAGCAGCAGTAACCCGATACGGGACGGCGCCAGGGCCATCCCCACCGCACGCGCGGTCTCGCCGCCCAGCGGCAGAATGGTCATCCAGCGACGGCACAGCGGCACCATCGCCAGCAATACGATCATTGCAATCCCGGAATGCACGACCTGGCTGGCGGTGGCGCTGTACGTTGAACCGGAGATCCAGGTCAGGATCTTGGCCATACGCGGATCGCCACTCGCCTGCAGCATCATCAGCAGCATGGTAAATGCCGTACTGAGCGCCATCCCGGCAAGCAGCATTCGGTGAGGGGAAAACCCGCCACGCCCGGAGGCAATGAGGATGATCAGCAGCGTCACCGCCGCGCCAACGCTCCCGGCAGGCATCAACCAGCCGAAGGCATTTCCCGGCACCAGGAACAGCATCAGGACCACGCCAAAGGCGGCACCAGAACTGATACCCAGAACCTCCGGGCTGGCCATCGGATTACCGGTCAGACGCTGGATAATACAGCCCGCCACCGCCAGCATGATCCCGGCGATTAACGCCGAGAGAATGCGCGGCCAGCGCCACTGCATGAGTTCGTTGAGCAGATCCCCAGACGCCCAGTGCCAGCCCACCGCATCGCGTCCGAAAGCGAGCGCGGCAAATGAGATAACAATCAGCACTGCCAGCCCGGCAAGGCTGAACCCCAGCACTGACTGGCGCTCAGCATAGACCTTATCGCCAGCATCCATCGCTGGCGCGCTGATACTGCGCAGACGCGGCAGCAGCCACAGCAGCAGCGGTGCACCGATAAGCGCCGTCATCGAACCGGTAGACACTTCCATCCAGACGCGTGCCAGCCAGAGAATGATTTGATCGGAAAGCCAGAGGATCAACGCGCCAATCAGCGGGGCTAACATCAGGCGCGCCAGCAGGCGGCGCGCACCGAGCATTTTTGCCAGCAGCGGCGCAAATAGCCCGATAAACCCGATGATGCCTACCGCATTAACCAGCAGGGCACTGAGCACAATCGCCAGCGTCAGCGCCCCCAGACGGGCCAGCGACAGCGCCAGCCCCAGATTACGCGCCACGCCATCGTCAAGACCCATCAACGTCAGCGGGCGCAAGAGCAGCAGCGTCAACACGACGCCACCGGCGAGCTGCGGCCACAGACGCTGCACGACGCTCCAGTCGGTCTGGGTGAGCGTACCGGTGCTCCAGAGGAACATGCTTTGCAGCTGATCGTGATGGAACAGCACCAGCAGCTGATTAATCGCGCCGCAGTACAGGCTCACCACCAGCCCCGCAAGAATAAGCGTAACGGGGGAGAGACGTTTGCCCCAGGCGACGCCGAATACCAGCGCGCCCACCACACACGCACCGGCGAGGGCAGCAAACTGCGAGGTCAATGCCCCAGGCAACGCCCAGAGTGTGGTAATCGTGATCCCAAGCTGTGCCCCGGTCGCCACGCCAAGCGTCGTCGGCTCGGCCAGTGGGTTACGCAGTACCTGCTGGAATAAAACGCCCACCAGCCCTAATCCCGCACCGACCAGCAGCGAAATCGCAAGCCGCGGCAACAGACTGTAGTGGAACAGCATTTGCTGAATATTATCGATATCTGGCGTCACCAGCGCCCCATGCCACTGGTCGCGCGGTAAGGCCGTCGACAGATTGAACCAGGTCAATGCCAGCGCGCACAGGAAAATGAGGCAAAGTAACAGTGCCGGGAAACGGGCAATACGCGTACTCATGCCTGGCCTCCCAGCGCGTTGTCCAGCACGCGGGCAAAGTGCATGGCAGAAAGCGTCGCGCCGTAGAACCATACCGCAGGTGCGCGCAGGAACCGTTTTTCACGCACAAACGGCATTGCCTGCCAGAGCGGCGTCGCCATCAGGGTTTGCATCTCCCGCTCGTTGCCGTGGTCAAAGCACAACACATCCACATCGCGAAATGCCGCAAGACGGTCAATCCCCACGGCGGTGCTGCCCCAGAAGGTCATCTCCCCTTCCCAGGCATTACGAATACCAAAACTGTCGAGCACGTCCTGGAACAGGCAGTTTTTCCCAAAGACCAGCATATGGCGGGCATCCAGCAGCGTCACCATCAGCAGCGGGCGATCGCCCCGGTGAGCAAAACGCGGCTTCAGGGCGTTAATCAGGGCATCAAAATCGTCGAGATGTTTTTTGGCCTCAACCTCACGGTTAAGGAACAGTGCCATCTCGTGGAGGGAGTTTTTCGCCATCGCCAGCGGATTTTTACCGTCGCTGAAGGAGAAACCACGGCCGGGCGCAATCCGTGCCATTGTCTCTTCTGACGGGCCGTAACCTGCAGACCAGAACAGGAATGACGGCTTCATCTGGGTGAGCAGTTCGAGGTTTGGCTCGGTGCGCAGGCCGATGTCGATTACCGAGTCCGGTAGCCTCGGCTCATTCACCCACAGCCTGTAGTTGGGAATATCCGCCACGCCATAGGGCGTAACGCCCAGCGCCATCATCAGCTCTACCGGCAACCATTCCAGCGCCACAATGCGGTGTGGATCGACCGCAGCCGCACGCGCGGTATTCATTTTTAACAGCAGCGGTGAAAGCGCCATTGCCGTCAGCAGACGACGGCGACTCATCAACATAGAATCCAGCATCAGTACACAAAGCTCACCGGTGCTGCCCCGGCAGGGTGAGGCAAAATCCCCATTGGAATACCGTAAATGTGTTCCAGCGTTTCACTGCGCATCAGTTCAGACGGCGTCCCCTGGGCGATCATTTCACCGCCGCGCAGGGCAACGAGGTAATCGCAGTAACGCGCGGCCATGTTGATATCATGCAGGACCGCGATAACCGTCAGACCGCGCTGCTGGCTTAAACGATGCACCAGCGCAAGCACGTCGACCTGATGGGCAATGTCCAGCGCAGAGGTCGGTTCGTCGAGCAGCAGGCAGCGGCTGTCCTGGGCCACCAGCATTGCTATCCACGCGCGCTGACGTTCCCCTCCTGACAGGCTGTCTACCAGACGGTGGGCCAGCGGTTTTAGCCCCACCAGCGCAATCGCCTCTTCCACTTTCTCTCTGTCGGCCACGCCGAAACGGCCAAGCGCGCCGTGCCACGGATAACGCCCAATCGCCACCAGTTCACGCACGGTCATCCCCTCCGCCTGCGGCAACTGCTGCGGCAGATACGCCACTTTGCGGGCAAAGGCTTTACTGCTCCAGCTCTCCAGCGGCTGACCGTCCAGCAGGATATCGCCTTCTGACGGCGGCTGATGGCGGCCAAGCATTTTGAGCAGCGTTGATTTACCAGAGCCGTTGTGACCAATCAGGCCTGTCACTTTACCTGCAGGGAAGGTCAAAGAGAGCGGATGCAGCAGGGTGCGTCCGGGCACGCGAAAGGAGAGATTATTGAGCGTGAAGGTGGTGTCGGATTGCGTTTGATTATCCTGCATATCGGCCAACTTAAATAAAAAGGGCACGGCGAACCGTGCCCGAAGAGAGATTAGAAGCGGAAGGTCGCGGTGGCGACAACCTGACGTTCAGCACCCCAGTAGCATGCATAATCCTTGTAGCAGCTGGAGACATATTCCCGATCGAACAGGTTATTCACGTTCACCGCCACAGATGACCCCGGCAGACCCAGACGGGCCAGATCGTATTTCACCATCGCATCGGCAAGGGTGTAGCTCGCGACGTTAAACGGCTGATCTTTTTTGTCGCCGCTTGAGTAGTAGCTCACCGTGTTACCGATGTAACGGGTACCGGCACCAATCGTCAGGCCGCTTAAGGCCGTGTCGGTGAAGGTGTAATCTGCCCATAATGACGCCTGATTACGCGGCACTTCCGCCGGACGTTTACCTTCAAAGGTGCTGTCATGGGTGTACTCAGCATCAATAAAGCTGTACGCCGCGGTCACGTTAATATTGGCGTTAACCGCTGCTTTCGCTTCCAGTTCGAAACCACGAGAACGGATCTCACCGGTCTGGATACTGTGAGTATTCGTTGGATCGTTCGGATCCGCCGTCAGGTTTTTATCCTTCGTCAGCTGGAACAGCGACGCGGTGACCACAACCGGCAGGTCTTTCGGCGCGTATTTCACACCCGTTTCATACTGCTTACCGCGGGAAGGGTCGAACGGTGTGCCGTTACGATCGGCGCCCGATACCGGCTCAAACGACTCGCTGTAGCTGAAGTAAGGTGAAATACCGTTATCAAAGAGATAGTTAATCCCCCCGCGCCAGGTGAAAGCCTGGTCGTGGTTTTCAGCCAGCGAATCGGCCGTACCGCGCGTCAGCGTTGAGGCCATCACGTAGTCGTAGCGTCCGCCCAGCGTCAGCACCCACTTATCCCACTCCGCCTGATCCTGAGCATAGAGCCCGGTCTGTTCATTACGGTTAATGACGGAATAGTTAGACCATGGCAGGTTGGTGTTGATGTTCGCGTTGCCGTAATCCGGGTTCTGGATATCAATAGGGTCGGCGGAACCGTACAGCGCATTGATATCATTACGCATACGCGAGTAATCAACGCCCGTCAGCAGCGTGTGGTCTACGGCGCCCGTCGCGAATGTCGACTGCAGCTGAGTATCCACGGTGAACATATTCAGATCTTCATCTGAACGCACGTAAGCGCGGTTAATCTTGCCAGGCTCAGCGTAGCCATTGCCGTAAACAGAGCGGTAGAGCGTATGCACTTTTGCGTAACGCAGATTCTGACGCACGGTGAACGTGTCATCAAACTGATGCGAGAAGCTGTAACCAATCAACTGCTGGCGACGAGCCATCTTATTATCCGCTTCACCTTCGTTGAAATCGGTTGGGATCTTATGCTCATTGCCGTTTGCGTCACGGTATGGCACCACGGTCCCTTCCCGTGGCAACCAGCCGTAGTAGCCCGCTTCCGGATCGTTCTGGAAATTGCTCAGGAAGGTGAAATCGGTTTTGTCATCCGGACGCCAGCTAAAGGAGGGCGCAATCGCATAGCGGGTTGATTTTGACATCTCCTGCTGTGCATTCTGACTACTGCCAAGACCGGTCAGGCGGTACGACCACACGCCATCTTCATCGATTGCATCACTGAAATCGAAGCCCGTTTGCCACAGGTTATTGGTCCCCATTTTAAACTGGACTTCTTTCAGCGGCTCGGTCAGTGGGCGTTTGCTCACCATACTGACGATACCGCCTGGATTGCTGTTGCCGTAGAGCACAGACGTAGGTCCGCGCATCACTTCTACGCGCTCAAGGAAGTACGGATCCATGGAAGCTTCGGAGTAGTTATTCCCCATCAGCTTCATGCCATCGAGATACTGGTTGGTGTTTACCGTCGAAGGCGCGGTAAAACCACGAATTGAGACCACATCATAGGTGGTGGAACTGCCGCGGGTCGCAAACACGCTCGGCGTATAGCCCAGCGCCTCTTTTACGGTCGCTGGCTGGCGGCGTTCCATTTCATCACGCGTTACCACGGAAATAGACTGCGGGGTCTTTTCAATCGCGGTATCGGTTTTGGTCGCCGTTGCCGTGCGTTTTGCTGCGATCGTTGGCGCAGGCCCCCACGGACTTTCCTGGGCGGCAGGCGCGGCAGTGACGGTGATGGTTTCTTCTTTTTTCTGGGTTTCAGCCGCATGTGCATACGTAGACATGCCGGCAACCGCTGTGGCTACGACGACCGCGATTTTTCGCAGCGACGTGTGAATTGGCTGAGCAGTATTGGAAAGCGCCATGTTTATCTCTGATGGAAAAGTGAATGATAACGTAAACGAGAATTATTATTATGACCGCAGAATAATATGCGAAACGCTGGCTGCATAGCAAGCAGTAAGCGGCCCTACGAGAATTAAGGGTTTAAGAAATAAACAAGAGAAAACGAAGGGTTAATCAGAATGAAAACGAGGGTTAAGGAAATGGAAAGTACAGGTAAAAAAATCCCCCCTTTCGGGGGGATGTGAAGCGTTAGTTACCGCCGAACATATCTTTAATCCAGCCCGCGACACCGTCGCTGTCTTTTTTCTCATTCTGCTGCTGCGGCTGTTGTTGCGGCTGCTGCTGAGGCTGAGAAGACTGCTCGAACGGGTTACCCGTCGGTTGCTCTGGCTGGCTTTGCTGGCACAGCGAATCCGGGTTGGTGGTCCAGACAGGCAAGGTACGCATACCGCCGCCACAGACAAAGTTACCGGAACCGTCCACGCCCATATCGACAATATCTTCCGGCGCCACCAGATTCAGCGGTACCGGAGACTGATTCGCCAGATAGCGCTGGTAAATCGACATCGCCCCGCTCGCACCGTACAGTTTGGTTGGCTGGTTGTTATCGCGGCCTACCCAGGTGATCACCACTTCACGGCCATCGATACCGGCGAACCAGGTATCCACGTTGTTGTTGGTGGTCCCGGTTTTACCTGCCAGATGCAGGCCCGGATACTTCGCACCCAGTTGACGTCCGGTCCCCCGCTGCACAACCTGCTGCATCGTCCACAACGTCATATAGGCCGCCTGCGCTGGCACGGCACGTTCCGCTTGCGGGAAGCTCTGATACAACACGGAGCCGTCCTCAGCAATCACTGAACGCAGAGCAGAGAGCGGTGCACGGTTACCCCCGCTGGCAATGGTCTGGAACGCCTGAGCCACTTCGATCGGCGTCAGGTTAAGCGCCCCCAGGATCATCGCCGGAACAGGATGGAGCTGATCTTTCGGCACACCCAGTTTCTGCCAGGTGTCGACAATCGCCGGCAGACCGAGCGCCATACCCAGGTTCACCGTTGGCACGTTCATCGAGCGGGTCAACGCATCCACCAGCATGACCTGGCCGCTGAACTGTTTATCGTCGTTCTGCGGAGACCATACCTGGCCGTTAGGCTGGCGCAGGGAAATCGGCGCATCGGCAATCCAGGTATTCAGGCGATACTGGTTAGGCTGACTCAGGGCGGTAAGATAGGTTGCCGGTTTTGCCAGTGAACCAATCGAACGTCGCGCCTGCATTGCACGGTTGTAGCCTGCGAACTGCGGCTCAGCACCGCCCACCATGGCGCGAACTTCGCCGGTGTTACGGTCAACCACCACCATCGCGGTTTCAAGATCGCTCAGCTTACGCTGTTTCTTCAGCGCCGGGATGCCTTCCACCGCAGCTTTTTCAGCGGCTTCCTGCGCCACGGAATCGAAGGTGGTAAAGATCTTCACGCCGGAGAGATCTTTCACCTTATCACCGAGCTTGCTTTGCAGCTCCTGACGCACCAGTTGCATAAACGCAGGCTGAGGCGAGATCACGCCACCGCGCGGCTGAACGCCGAGTGGACGTGCGCTCAGCATGTCGTACAGCTCCTGGTCAATCACCTGCTGCTGTTGCAGCAGACGCAGCACCAGGTTACGACGTTCCAGCGCCAGTTTCGGGTTACGCCACGGGTTATAAATGGACGCCCCTTTCACCATGCCCACCAGCAGCGCCTGCTGGTCAAGGCTCAGCTCTTCCACCGGACGACCAAAGTAGTACAGACTTGCCAGCGGGAAGCCGCGGATTTCGTTATCCCCGCTCTGACCGAGGTACACCTCGTTCATGTACAGCTCAAGGATACGATCCTTGCTGTAACGCGCATCCATCAGTACGGCCATGTACGCTTCGTTGGCTTTACGCCAGTAAGAGCGTTCACTGGAGAGGAACAGGTTCTTCACCAGCTGCTGGGTCAGCGTACTCGCCCCCTGCACCGTCCGTCCGGCGGTCAGGTTAGCCAGCACCGCACGGCCAATCGAGTAAAGGCTGATGCCATCATGCTCATAGAAGTGACGGTCTTCGGTTGCCAGCAGGGTATCAACCAGCAGGTCCGGGAAGCCGTTACGGGCAACGAACAGACGTTGTTCTCCGTTTGCCGACGAGAGCATGGTGATCAGACGCGGATCGAGACGGAAGAAACCGAACTGACGGTTGTTATCCATGTTCTCGATGGTGTCCAGACGATCGCCGTCAAAGGTCAAACGCGCACGCACCTGGCCCTCTTTGCTGTCCGGGAAATCAAACGGACGGCGGATCATCTCAATGCTTTTCGCCTGCACGGTAAATTCGCCAGGACGCGTCATTTTCGACACCTGACGATACTGGGTGGCTTCCAGCAGTTTCACCATCTCGTTCTTGCTGATGGACATATCTGGCTCAAGGTTCACCATACGGCCATACACCGCCGCAGGCAGTTGCCAGACTTTTCCGTCGATACGGCTACGGATCTTCTGATCCAGATAGACGCCGTAAATCGCCATCAGCACAACAAATACAATGAACAGCTTCAGCAGCAGCCAGAACCAGCCGCGCTTGCCCCGAGGCTTACGCCCTTTGCCTTTCCCTTTACGCGGCATCGGTTCTTCATCCTCATAATCGTCTTCATAGTCATCGTCATAGTCCTCATCTCTGAGGCGACGACGGCTTACCTTTTCTTTCGCCGGACGCGTTGGTTTTCCCTTACGTCCTATTGGCTCGCGGTCATTCCCCGCCATGCTTTTTCTCCGCAACTTTCAGGCGCAAGGGCCCGATTCTCTTTTCTTCCACTGGCCTGTGAAAGAAGAAATCTCTCAAAGTAAACAGCAAGACCTTCCAGACAGGAACGTCTTTAGTATTTTCTCCCGCACCCTGCGGGTGAGGGCATCAAGCCGCACGTTCCCAGCCACACCCGTCACGAATACTTCTTCGTCCGTCGTGTCGGTGCCGTATTTGCCGGATCGTCCGGCCAGACATGTTTGGGATACCGCCCCTTCATCTCTTTTTGCACGTCACGGTAGCTCCCCGCCCAGAATGCCCCCAGGTCGCGGGTAATCTGTAACGGGCGATGGGCTGGCGACAACAGCTCCAGCACCAGAGAGACGCGCCCTTGCGCCACAGAAGGCGTGGTGGCCTCTCCAAACATTTCCTGCATACGTACCGCCAGCGCCGGAGGATTATCCTCGTGATAACGAATGGCAATCCGGCTTCCGGTCGGCACAGTGTAATGCCCTGGCAGTTCACTATCCAGACGTTGACGTAATGACCAGTCCAGTAAATTCTGTAACGCGACCTTAACATCAAGCGCTTTTAGCGCACGCAGCGAGTGTACACCGTGCATTTGCGGCAGCAGCCAGCGTTCAAGCGAGCCCAGCAATGTCTCATCATCGACCGCGGGCCAGTCATACTCCGGTAGCCAGCGCGCGGCACAGTGAAGACGAATACGGTACTGTTCCGCCTCTGGCGTCCAGTTCAGCACCCCTAACCCTTTGTCCCGGATGCCGTTCAGCATGGCCAGATGCAGCACCTCTTCCGACGGTTTTGCCAGCGGCGTGGTGCCGAGGATCAGTTTACCTGTCTGGCTGCGACGAAACGCCTTCAGCGTGCCCTGAGCCTCATCCCATTCCACGGTATCGGATTGCTGGACCAACTGCGGACAGGCACGCGTCAGGGCATCTATATCCACCGCGATAGCCTGTAAAATACGCGCGTCCGGGGAGTGGCTACCCTGTAACAGTAACGGCGCAATCAGCCATTCGTGACGCGTCATGGCGTCATCGCTGTCCAGCATCGCACCCATGCCATTGGCCAGTTGATATCGCCCGTCCAGACCGCGACGACGCGCGATCCTGTCGGGAAACGCCTGCGCTAACAGAGGCGCGATAGCCGCGCTGTCTGGCGACCCGGCTTTGCCGTTAAGTCGCCGGCAAAGCTGCTGCGCCCGCTGCTGCCAGTTCCCCTGATTGCGGGAAAAGGCCTGCGCCAGATCGCTGCTGCCACCGCGCGGTGGCTCCTCAAGAATAGCCGCCAGTTTCGCCGCCGTAGCAATTTCATCCTCCCCCTGCGCGGCCACCAGCATCGCCGCCAGGCGAGGGTCATTGCCCAACGCGGCCATTTTTTGCCCGCGGGATGACAATCGCTCACCATCAAGCGCCCCCAGGCGGTTCAGTAAGATCCGGGCAGCAGCAAGGTTCGCGGCGGGTGGAGGATTAAGCCAGGTCAGCTGTGCCGGATCCGGGCATCCCCACTGCAGAAGATCCATCACCAGCCCCGCCAGATCGCTGTGTAAAATTTCCGGCGTGCTTTGCTGTGCAGCGCGCTCAGCCTGCTCCGCGCTGGTCAAATGCAGGCAGATACCGGGCTCAAGACGTCCCGCACGGCCTGCTCGCTGAACCATTGACGCCTGGCTTATGCGCTGCGTCAGCAGTTTAGTCAGCCCGGTGCGCGCGTCAAAGCTCGCCACCCTCTCCTGCGCACTGTCCACCACCAGGCGAATGCCTTCTATGGTTAAACTGGTTTCGGCAATATTGGTTGCCAGCACCACTTTACGCTGCCCCGCGGGTGCGGGCAGGATTGCTTTACGTTGATCCGCCAGCGACAGCGCGCCGTAGAGCGGGCAAAGCAGCACGTCACTTCCCACCCGTAAAGCCAGTTGCTCCTGCACGCGCTGGATCTCGCCTACGCCTGGCAAAAACAGCAATAGCGATCCCGATTCCTGGCGGAGCAATTCGGCGGTTGCGATGGCTACCGCGTCGTCAAAACGCTGATGGGCAGGCAACGGTTGATAGCGACGCTCAACGGGAAATGCTCTGCCTTCGGAGGCGATAACCGGCGCGTCGGGCAACGTCTGCTGCAGTCGCTCGTTATCCAGCGTAGCGGACATGATAAGCAACCGGAGGTCGTCGCGTAGCCCTTGCTGAACATCAAGTAACAGCGCCAGTGCCAGATCTGCCTGCAGGCTACGCTCGTGGAATTCATCCAGAATCACCAATCCGACGCCGTTTAACTCCGGATCGTTTTGCAGCATGCGGGTCAGGATCCCTTCTGTCACCACCTCAAGGCGCGTGGACGGGCCAACGCAGGTTTCGGCGCGCATACGGTAACCCACCGTCTCGCCCGGCTTTTCACCAAGCAGTTCCGCCAGGCGCTGCGCCACGTTCCGTGCGGCCAGCCTGCGCGGCTCCAGCAGGATAATTTTCCCGCGGACAGTGCCCTCTTTGAGGATCTGCAGCGGCAGCCAGGTAGATTTACCTGCGCCCGTCGGGGCGTTAAGTAAAACCTGCGGGGCATGGTGTAAGGCAGCAAGAAGCTCAGGAAGGACGACGGCGACCGGCAATGAGGACACTAACAACTCCAGAGGGTTAACATTAGTCGGCGTACATTGTAGCATCGGCGCATACCATTACCGAGTCCCCTGTATGTCTGAGTCGAAACGGCTGTTTTTTGCCATAGAATTGCCCTCCACGCTGCAGCGAAAAATCGTTCGCTGGCGAGCCAGCCATTTTCCCCAGGACGCAGGCCGTCCGATCGCGGCGGCAAACCTGCACCTGACGCTGGCCTTTCTGGGCGATGTCAGCGCCGAAAAACAGCGCGCGCTGGCAGCAATGGCTGGCCGCATTTCTCAGCCAGCGTTTACGCTGCACCTCGACGACGCGGGCCAGTGGTTGCGCTCACGCGTGGTCTGGCTGGGCACGCGCCAGCCGCCCCGCGGACTTTTACAGCTTGCCAGTATGTTGCGCGCCCAGGCGGCTCGCAGCGGGTGTTACCAGAGTCCGCAGCCGTTTCATCCGCATATCACCCTGCTGCGCGATGCCGGTCAGGCCGTTGCCATTCCGCCACCCGGCTTTCACTGGGACGTTGAGGTCAATACCTTCGCGCTTTACGAATCGGTCTTTACCCAAGGACGCACCCGTTACACGCCGCTACAGCGCTGGTCGCTGGGCGATACCCTAAGGAATTCTGATGAAGTTTAGTCCTGCCCTGCAGCACGCCACGCTGGTTCAACGCTACAAACGCTTTCTCGCTGACGTGATCACCCCCGAAGGTGAACAGCTCACGCTGCACTGCCCGAACACCGGTGCCATGACCGGCTGTGCGACGCCGGGTGACACGGTCTGGTATTCCACTTCAGAAAATACTAAACGCAAATATGCCCATACCTGGGAAATGACCGAGACGCAAAACGGGGCATTTATTTGCGTGAATACCCTGCGCGCCAATCAATTAGTTAAGGAAGCATTGACCCTTGGCACCCTGCCCGAACTGGTGGGATATGGCACGCATAAAAGTGAAGTTAAATATGGCGATGAAAGCAGCAGAATTGACTTCATGTTACAGGCGGAAGACCGGCCCGAGTGCTATATTGAAGTAAAATCAGTGACGTTAGCGGAACAGGAAAACGGCTACTTCCCGGATGCGGTCACGCTACGGGGGCAGAAGCATCTGCGGGAGCTGATGAGTGTTGCGGCGGCGGGCAAACGCGCCGTATTGCTGTTTGCGGTTTTACATTCAGCCATTGAACGATTTTCTCCAGCCCGCCATATTGATCTCAAATACGCGCAATTGTTGAATGAGGCACAAAAGCAGGGGGTGGAGGTTTTGGCTTATAAAGCGGAACTTTCTGCCGATAATATGACTCTGAGATCCTCTCTTCCCATTGTCTTATAAGGGATTAGACGATTGACTATTAAGTGTTCTGGCCGCGTGCGCAAATACGCTTTTCCTCACAGGCTTGTCAAGTGTTACGTTTAGATAATTGCCATACGGAAAAGCATCTGCTATTTATAGCGACCTGATTTTTCCCCCAACACGGGGATCGATAGTGCGTGTTAAGGAGAAGCAACATGCAAGAAGGGCAAAACCGTAAAACATCGTCCCTGAGTATTCTCGCCATCGCTGGGGTGGAGCCGTATCAAGAGAAGCCGGGCGAAGAGTATATGAACGAAGCCCAGCTGTCGCACTTCAAGCGTATTCTTGAAGCATGGCGTAATCAACTCAGGGATGAAGTCGATCGCACCGTTACTCATATGCAGGATGAAGCTGCTAACTTCCCGGACCCGGTAGACCGTGCCGCTCAGGAAGAAGAGTTCAGCCTCGAACTGCGTAACCGTGACCGCGAACGCAAACTGATCAAAAAGATCGAAAAAACGCTGAAAAAAGTCGAAGACGAAGATTTTGGCTACTGCGAATCCTGCGGTGTTGAAATCGGAATTCGTCGCCTGGAAGCGCGTCCAACCGCCGATCTGTGCATCGACTGTAAAACGCTGGCAGAAATCCGCGAAAAACAGATGGCCGGTTAATACCAGCGCTGTTTACACACTCTAAAGGCGGGAGTTTCTCCCGCCTTGTTACTGTTGATATGTCTGAATCACACTATATTGGGCGCTTCGCGCCATCCCCTTCTGGTGAATTACACTTCGGCTCATTAATTGCCGCCCTCGGCAGCTACCTGCAGGCTCGCGCCCGTCACGGTAAATGGCTGGTCCGCATTGAAGATATTGATCCTCCGCGTGAAGTTCCCGGTGCAGCAGATACCATTCTGCGTCAGCTGGAACATTACGGTCTTCACTGGGACGGTGACATCCTCTGGCAGTCAAGGCGACATGATGCCTACCGGGAACGCCTGGCGTGGCTCCACGCACAAGGGCTCTCCTACTACTGCACCTGCACCCGCGCGCGTATTCAGAGCGTGGGTGGCGTCTATGACGGCCACTGCCGCACGCGCAATAACGGCCCAGAACTGGCCGCCGTGCGTATAAAGCAGCATGCCCCGGTGACGCACTTTACTGATTTACTCTCCGGCGAAATCCATGCGGATGAACGTCTTGCACGCGAAGATTTTATTATCCACCGCCGTGACGGCTTGTTCGCCTATAACCTGGCGGTTGTGGTTGATGACCATTTCCAGGGCGTGACGGAAATTGTGCGCGGGGCTGACCTGGTGGAACCTACCGTGCGACAAATATCGCTCTATCACCAGTTTGGCTGGAACGCGCCGGATTACATTCATCTGCCGCTGGCGGTCAATGAACAGGGCTTTAAACTGTCAAAACAAAATCATGCGCCCGCCCTGCCAGACGGCGATCCGCGCCCTGTTTTGATCGACGCGCTGCGATTTCTCAACCAGAATGTAACCAACGAATGGCAGGATTTGCGAATTGACGAACTGCTGAAAATGGCGATCGCCAACTGGACGCTGACGACCGTGCCAAAAATCCAGCATTCTCAAATGCGTTGCGCTGAGCTATGATTAGCCGCTTTTTTCATAACAAAACACACTACGAGGTGTACTATTTTTACCCGAGTCGCTAATTTTTGCCGTAAAGTGCTAAGCCGCGAAGAGAGCATGGCGAACGACGCTATTGTGCAAAACCGCATGTCGGTTATTCCACGTGAGCAGCACAATATTTCCCGCAAAGATATCAGTGAAAATGCCCTCAAGGTGCTCTATCGTCTGAATAAAGCAGGCTACGAGGCCTATCTCGTTGGCGGTGGGGTGCGTGATTTACTGCTGGGCAAAAAACCAAAAGATTTCGACGTGACGACCAGCGCCACGCCAGAGCAGGTGCGCAAATTATTCCGTAACTGCCGCCTTGTTGGCCGTCGTTTTCGTCTTGCTCACGTCATGTTTGGGCCGGAAATTATTGAAGTGGCGACCTTCCGCGGTCACCACGAAGCGGGCGAATCCGATCGCACCACCTCCCAGCGCGGCCAGAACGGCATGCTGCTGCGGGACAATATCTTCGGCTCTATCGAAGAAGATGCCCAGCGTCGCGATTTCACGATCAACAGCCTTTACTACAGCGTGGCAGATTTCACCGTCCGTGATTACGTCGGCGGCATGCAGGACCTGAAAGACGGTCTGATTCGCCTGATCGGCACGCCGGAAACGCGTTATCGTGAAGACCCGGTGCGTATGCTGCGCGCCGTACGTTTCGCCGCCAAACTGTCAATGCGCATCAGCCCGGAAACCGCAGAGCCGATACCGCGTCTGGCGACGCTGATTAACGACGTGCCGCCAGCCCGTCTGTTTGAAGAGGCGCTGAAGCTGCTGCAGGCCGGTTACGGCTACGAAACCTACAAGCTGCTACGCGAATACAGCCTTTTCCAGCCCCTGTTCCCGACCATTACGCGCTGCTTTACCGAAAACGGTGACAGCCCAATGGAACGCATGATTGCGCAGGTGCTGAAGAATACCGATACCCGCATTCACAACGATATGCGTGTGAACCCGGCGTTCCTGTTTGCCGCGATGTTCTGGTATCCGCTGCTGGAAGCAGCGCAGAGAATTGCGCAGGAAAGCGGTCTGGCCTACTACGATGCGTTTGCGCTGGCCGCAAATGACGTGCTGGATGAAGCCTGCCGCACGCTCGCCATTCCAAAACGTATTACGACGCTGGTGCGTGATATCTGGCAGCTTCAGCTGCGCATGTCTCGTCGTCAGGGTAAACGCGCCTGGAAGCTGATGGAGCATCCTAAATTCCGCGCTGCGTTCGATTTACTGTCGCTGCGTGCTGAAATTGAACGGAACCAGGAACTGCAGCGTCTGGCGCAGTGGTGGGGCGAATTCCAGGTTTCAGCACCGCCAGAGCAGAAAGATATGCTCGTCGACCTCGATGACGAACCGACGCCGCGTCGTCGCCACCGTCGTCCGCGCAAACGTGCGCCGCGCCGTGAAGGTACGGCATGACCCTGGCGTACATTGCCATCGGCAGCAATCTGGCCTCTCCGCTGGAGCAGGTTAATGCTGCCGTTCAGGCGCTGGGTGAAATCCCACAAAGCCGTATTGTGGCGGTCTCTTCTTTCTACCGGACACCGCCGCTGGGGCCACAGGATCAGCCTGATTACCTGAATGCCGCGGTGGTGCTGGACACTGCGCTGGATGCCGACACGCTGCTGGATAATACTCAGCGAATCGAACTGCAGCAGGGCCGCGTACGCAAAGCCGAACGCTGGGGGCCGCGCACCCTCGATCTGGACATTATGCTGTTTGGCCATGAGGTGATTAACACCCCCCGTCTCACCGTTCCGCACTACGACATGAAAAATCGCGGCTTTATGCTCTGGCCGCTGTTCGACGTTGCCCCTGACCTCACCTTCCCTGACGGCCTCTCGCTGAAGGCAGTGCTGGATAGCCTCGACGCAGAAAAACCAGCCCGCTGGTGATCCGCATTTTTACCGGTTAACCCTCACGGAATTGTGGTTAATCGGTTGCCTAAAATCATTGTTCCCTCAAATGTTACTGTTAGAATGCGCAAAGATTCGCTTTTGGGCTATCAGGAAACAGTATGAAACCAACCACCATCTCCTTACTGCAGAAATGCAAACAGGAAAAGAGACGCTTCGCCACCATTACTGCGTATGACTACAGCTTCGCTAAGCTTTTTGCCGAAGAGGGTATCACTGTCATGCTGGTCGGAGATTCGTTAGGGATGACGGTACAAGGCCATGATTCCACCCTGCCGGTGACGGTCGAAGATATTGCCTACCATACCCGTGCCGTGCGCCGCGGAGCACCTGCCTGTCTGCTGCTTTCCGATCTGCCTTTTATGGCCTACGCGACGCCAGAGCAAGCGTTCGAGAATGCGGCAACCGTCATGCGTGCCGGGGCCAATATGGTCAAAATCGAAGGCGGAGCCTGGCTTGCAGAGACCGTGAAAATGCTCACCGAACGTGCCGTGCCGGTCTGCGGCCACCTGGGTCTGACGCCGCAATCCGTCAATATTTTTGGCGGCTATAAGGTGCAGGGCCGCGGTGATGCAGCACAGACACTGTTTGAGGATGCCCTGGCGCTGGAAGCCGCTGGCGCACAGCTGCTGGTGCTGGAGTGTGTGCCGGTTGAACTGGCAAAACGCATCACCGAGGCGCTGTCGATTCCGGTGATTGGTATTGGCGCAGGCAACGTTACCGACGGTCAGATTTTAGTGATGCACGACGCTTTTGGTATTACCGGCGGTCATATCCCTAAATTCGCCAAAAATTTCCTGGCAGAAGCAGGCGACATGCGTGCTGCTGTGCGGCAGTATATTGCCGACGTTGAATCCGGTGTTTACCCGGGTGAAGAACACAGTTTCCATTAAGGAGTCTTGTTGTGCTAATCATTGAAACCCTGCCGCTGCTTCGCCAGCATATCCGTCGTGCACGTCAGGAAGGTAAACGTATCGCACTGGTTCCCACGATGGGTAACCTGCATGACGGCCATATGAAGCTTGTCGATGAAGCCAGAGCGCGTGCAGATATCGTGGTGGTCAGTATCTTCGTGAACCCCATGCAGTTTGACCGTGCCGACGACCTGGCGCGCTATCCGCGCACCCTGCAGGAAGATTGCGAAAAACTCAAAAAACGCCACGCCGACATTGTCTTCTCTCCGGCACCTGCAGACGTCTACCCGCAGGGGACCGAGGACGCGACCTACGTGGACGTGCCGGGCATTTCAACCATGCTGGAAGGCGCCAGCCGTCCGGGCCATTTCCGCGGCGTTTCAACCATCGTCAGCAAGCTGTTTAACCTGGTGCAGCCCGACGTTGCCTGCTTCGGTGAGAAGGACTTCCAGCAGCTGGCGTTGATCCGTAAGATGGTCGCCGACATGGGTTATGATATTGAGATCGTGGGCGTGCCGATTGTGCGTGCCAAAGACGGTCTGGCACTCAGTTCCCGTAACGGGTACCTTACCGCGGATGAGCGTAAAATCGCGCCGGGATTGAGCAAGGTCATGAATACCATGGCGGAACAGCTTATGGCTAAAGAGCTGAGCGCAGAAGAGATCGTTGCCCTCGCCGAACAGGCGCTGAACGACAAAGGCTTCCGCGCTGACGATATCCAAATCCGTGATGCCGATACGCTGCTTGAGCTGACCGATACCAGCAAGCGCGCGGTGCTTCTGATGGCTGCATGGCTCGGTCAGGCACGCCTTATCGACAATAAAGTGGTTGAGCTGGCATAACTCTCTACCTCCCCTCGTTCGCGGGGGGTTAACGCATGATGATTAAAGGTAAACGTAATGATTCGCAAAATGCTGCAAGGTAAGCTTCACCGTGTGAAAGTCACTCAGGCCGACCTGCACTATGAAGGCTCCTGCGCCATTGATCAGGATTTTCTTGATGCAGCGGGCATCCTTGAAAACGAAGCCATTGATATCTGGAACGTGAATAACGGTAAGCGCTTCTCTACCTATGCGATCGCGGCGGAACGCGGCTCCAGAATTATCTCCGTGAATGGCGCTGCCGCACACTGTGCTGACGTCGGTGATATCGTTATCATCGCCAGCTTCGTGATGATGTCTGACGAAGAAGCCCGTCGCTGGCAGCCAAAAGTGGCGTACTTCGAAGGCGACAACGAAATGAAACGCACTGCGAAAGCCATTCCGGTCCAGGTTGCCTGATATCCTGAAGGCTGTGAACCGTTCACAGCCTTCTCTCACCTCACCCCTGCGGCTGATTACTGATAAGCCGCGACATCGTCTCCAGCGAATCCGTCCTTAAAATATACAGTCGCTTAAGCAGGAACGGATTGTCCCCGGGCTTCACTTTGCCTTTTACCGTTGTCACCGCCAGGTGGAACCCTGCGTCATTCGCTGCTTTTACCGCTTTGTCGTCATAGGCGCCAAACGGATAAGAGAGATAGAGCACGTGCGGGTTAAATTGCGCCAGCGCCCGGCGTGAACGCGCGAAATCGAACAAAATCACGTGATGGCTACGGCTCAGTAAGATCGGGTGTTTATTGCCGTCCACCCGATGCAAGAAGTGGGTATGAGACTGGATATCAAACACATCCTGGATCTGCTCAAGCTCAGAGACACTCATAAACTGCAGGTATTTCGGCGCCCACTTCTGCGGATGACGTTTTATACGCGACGAGATGATAAACGCCGTCGCCTTGAATCCATACGCTTTGAGGACGGGATACGCATAGCGGCTCACCGACTTCAGCCCGTCATCAAAGGTGATCACCACAGACTTCGCCGGCAGGTTCATTTTGTTACGCACATACCCTTCAAGCTGAGCCATCGTCAGCGTGGTATAGCCCTGATCGCGAAGCCAGGTCATCTGGTTGCTGAACGCACGCACGCTGGTGGTCGTGGAGGTATGCCGGAAACGGGTGTTCTCCTCATCACGAAGGATATGGTGATAGGTCAGAACCGGGATGCCGTTATCTTCCTGCGCATCCAGGCTGCTGATCCACGCCAGACGATTGCCGATACGGATCTGATACCAGGTCTGGTTCAGACGGTCTTTAAGTTTATTCAGAATGGGGTAGCGAAGGTTAGCGCTCATCGTGCCGAAAGGGGCGCTTCCGCTGCTGGGGGCGTTAAAGACAGGCGTGTCTTTCCAGGTTATCAGGTTCTGGTTACTCAGCGGTTTATTCAAATCACCAAGACTGTCTTCCACGCGCTGTTTGCCCTGCACGTCTTCCAGGTGCTCTTTATCAATAAAGCCCGTGCCGAAGCCAAAACGAAACTCGTAGTAATCAGCGGATGTGGGGACAACGGCCAGGATTTGCCCGGCACGGATATTGCCGACATTGACCACATTGTTACCTACTTGCGCCCAGATAGCCGCATCTTCGGTGGTTTGCATATATCGGGCGGGAAGCCCTTGCTGAGCGATCAGGCTGGCAGATGCGCCGCCGGAAACCAGCAGCAACAGAAGGAACACAACGCGCATGAACATGGAATATTAATCGACACGGAAAATCAGCCACCATTGTAACAAAAGCAGCATCAATACCAATGTTTAATTCTTATACAAATCATGGAGCAAGACAAAGGGAGGATTTTTTTGCTGCTGATGCCACAGGCTGCTGACGCCGGCCACTTTTTTGTCGACGATTGCATGACGGAATTCAGCGCTGCTTAAGGTTTCCCGGAAGGGATACATGGATTCCAGCAGCAAAGAGTTAATGCCTGATATCACTTCACAGTTGTCGTGCTTGTGGCTCAACAATGCCGCAGAGCGATAAGGTGCCGCGCCGGATTTATCGGTCAGGAAGATGACGCCGTCACCGGTGTCGGTTTCATGCAGGGCATCGCACATCATTCGGCTGAGCATGTTGGTGCTCAATCCACGCCAGTAGTTAACCGCACGGCATTGCGCCAGCGGACCAAATCTGGCCTCCAGTTTATCCAGCATATCCTGCGCCTGTTCATCATGGCAGGCGATCACCCATCCCAGCATCACTCTCTCCTTAGCAGGCAAGTAGTTTAGCGGAGTGAAGGTTAGCGTACGGTGATAACAATCAAAGAAAAGCGCCCGGCAAACAGAATGTCGCCGGGCGGAAGATTAGCTGCGCAGACCGCGTCCACGCTGAATCAGAGACCAGCACAGCAGGTAGAAAGCGATAATAAACACCACCAGCACCGCAACCGTGGTAATCAGTGGCACATCCGTAATGCCGAGGAAACCAAAGCGGAAGCCGCTGATCATATAAACAATCGGGTTCAGGTGTGACAGCGCCTGCCAGAACGGCGGCAGCAGCGTCAGGGAGTAGAACACCCCGCCAAGATAGGTCAGTGGCGTCAGCACAAAGGTCGGGATCAGGCTGATATCATCGAACGTTTTAGCAAACACCGCGTTCAGCAGACCGGCCAGCGAGAACAAGATGGCCGTCAACAGTAACGTGAGCGCCACGAACAGCCATGAATGCACCTGGAACGGCACAAAGAACAGGGAGATCGCCGTCACCAGAATCCCCACGCAGAGACCGCGCGCCACGCCGCCGCCCACATAACCCGCAATGATCACATGCGTTGGTACCGGCGCGACCAGCAGCTCTTCAATGTTACGCTGGAACTTGGCGCTAAAGAATGATGATGCCACGTTAGCATAGGCGTTGGTGATCACCGCCATCATGATCAGGCCCGGCACAATAAACTGCATATAGGTAAAGCCGTGCATTTCACCAATGCGGGAACCGATGAGGTTACCGAAGATGATGAAGTAGAGCGTCATGGTGATCACCGGCGGTACCAGAGTTTGCACCCAGATACGCATAAAGCGGTTAATCTCTTTCGCCCAGATGCTTTTCAGCGCGACCCAGTAAAGATGCGTCATGCCTTGTCTCCTTGTTTATCCTGCACCAGAGAGACAAACAGCTCTTCCAGTCGGTTCGCTTTGTTACGCATACTTAATACCTGAACACCCTGCGCGCTCAGCTGTGAGAACACGCTGTTGATGCCCTGCTCGCGCAGCACTTCCACTTCCAGCGTTGAGGTATCCACCAGACGATAGTTATAACCTTCCAGCGTCGGCAGCGGGCTTTTCGCCGCCAGGTCGAGAATGAAGGTTTCGGATTTCAGCTTGGCGAGCAGGCTCTTCATCGAGGTGTTTTCCACCAGCTCACCGTTCTGAATGATGCCGATATTGCGACACAGCATCTCCGCCTCTTCGAGGTAGTGCGTGGTCAAAATAATGGTCGTGCCTTTGTCGTTGAGGTCCTTCAGGAAGCCCCACATTGAACGACGCAGTTCGATATCCACGCCCGCGGTGGGCTCATCAAGGATCAGCAGCTTTGGCTCATGCATCAGCGCACGGGCAATCATCAGACGGCGCTTCATCCCACCAGACAACATGCGCGCACGTTCATTGCGTTTTTCCCACAGATCGAGCTGTTTGAGGTACTTTTCGCTGCGCTCCACCGCTTCTTTGCGCTCAACACCGTAGTAACCCGCCTGATTAACCACGATTTGCTGCACTGTCTCAAACGGGTTGAAGTTGAACTCCTGCGGTACCAGTCCGAGCTGGCGCTTGGCATTCACCACATCTTTTTGCAGGTCGTAACCAAACACGCTCACCCGGCCGGACGTTTTGTTGACCAGCGAACTGATAATGCCAATGGTGGTGGATTTCCCTGCCCCATTCGGCCCCAGAAGCGCGTAGAAATCCCCCGCTTCCACTTTGAGATCTATCCCACGCAGCGCCTGAACGCCGCCTGGATAGGTTTTTTTGAGCTGCTCAAGCTCCAGTGCAATCGCCATGAATTAAACTTACCTTAGGTTCTGACACACGTTGTGTGGTTTCATTAAAAGTCGAGTTACCCTATATTAGCGCAACGCAATCACTCGGTTACAGGTCGCTAACCTCCATGAACGACATAGATACACTCATCAGCAACAATGCACTATGGTCAAAAATGCTGGTGGAGGAAGACCCCGGATTTTTTGGAAAGCTCGCGCAGGCGCAAAACCCACGCTTTCTCTGGATTGGATGTTCCGACAGCCGCGTTCCGGCAGAGCGCCTGACAGGTCTCGAGCCTGGCGAACTGTTTGTGCACCGTAATGTTGCCAACCTGGTGATCCATACCGACCTCAACTGCCTTTCGGTTGTTCAGTACGCCGTTGACGTTCTGGAGGTCGAGCACATCATTATTTGTGGCCACTATGGCTGCGGCGGTGTGCAGGCCGCGATTGAAAATACCGAACTCGGGTTAATCGATAACTGGCTGCTGCATATCCGCGATATCTGGTTCAAACATAGCTCACTGTTGGGTGAAATGCCGCAGGAGCGTCGTCTCGATACCCTTTGCGAGCTGAACGTGATGGAGCAGGTTTATAACCTTGGCCATTCCACCATCATGCAATCGGCGTGGAAACGCGGGCAAAAAGTCTCGATCCACGGCTGGGCCTACGGTATTCACGATGGTCTGCTTCGTAACCTGGAAGTGACCGCCACCAACCGTGAAACGCTGGAGCAGCGCTATCGTTCCGGGATAGCTAACCTGAAGCTTAAGCACGTCAACCATAAATAGCTGCCTGTAAGCAGTTCAGATAAAAACAAAACGGCAACCCGGGTTGCCGTTTTTACTGTGTGTTCCCTCGTCAGAGGGCAACAGGCCGCACGTCACAAACCTTACTCGTCGAGCAGGATCACTTTACCCACATACGGCAGATGGCGGTAACGCTGCGCGTAGTCAATGCCATAGCCCACGACGAACTCGTCAGGGATAGAGAAGCCGACAAACTCTACCGGCACCTGCACTTCACGGCGGCTGGGTTTATCCAGCAGGGTGCAGATCGCCAGGGATTTTGGCTCACGCAGGCTCAGGATCTCGCGCACTTTAGAGAGCGTGTTGCCGGAGTCGATGATGTCCTCAACGATCAACACATCTTTGCCACGAATATCTTCATCCAGATCTTTCAGGATTTTCACATCACGGGTTGTGGACATGCCGCTGCCGTAGCTGGAGGCGGTCATAAAATCGACCTCATGGGACACCTGCACTTCACGGCACAGGTCTGCCATGAACATGAAAGAGCCACGTAAAAGACCGACCAGCACCATTTCGCTGCCGCTGTCCTTGTAATGTTCGGTGATTTGACGACCCAGTTCGGCGATACGCGCTTTGATCTCGGCTTCCGGGATCATCACTTCAACAGTATGTTTCATATTACTAACCATATGATTTTAATGAAAATCTCTCAATGCGGATGAATGTTACTCCGGCATCGATACGCAAGCCAGCCATTATATCAGTAAATGGATACACCTGGCGCATGAGTTATAAAAAGCAAATATTGTGATTCCGATCACACTTGTTAATACCTATAATTAGTTGCTAGCAAATAATTAACAAAACTGACGAGTACACTTTCTATGGCTGAAATAAAAACTCAACAGCCACGTCTACTGGTGACATTAACAGCGCTATTCGCCGCCTTCTGCGGCCTGTATCTGTTAATCGGTGGCGTCTGGCTGGCCGCAATTGGCGGCTCCTGGTACTACCCTATTGCGGGTCTGGTTATGCTTGGCGTAACCGTCCTGTTGTGGCGTAGAAAACAATCCGCGCTATGGCTTTATGCTGCTTTACTCCTCGCAACCATGATCTGGGGCGTCTGGGAAGTCGGTTTCGACTTCTGGGCACTGACGCCGCGCAGTGACATCCTGGTCTTCTTTGGTATCTGGCTGATCCTGCCGTTCGTGTGGCGTCGCCTGATTGTTCCTTCAAGCGGTGCCGTTGCGGCGCTGGTGGTTGCCCTGCTGATCAGCGGCGGCATTCTCACCTGGGCCGGTTTTAACGACCCGCAGGAGATTAACGGTACGCTGAATGCCGAATCCACCCCAGCTGCGGCTATCTCGCAGGTCGCGGATGGCGACTGGCCAGCTTATGGCCGTAATCAGGAAGGTCAGCGCTACTCCCCGCTCAAGCAGATCAACGCGGACAACGTTAAGAACCTGAAGGAAGCCTGGGTATTCCGTACCGGCGACCTGAAGATGCCAAACGATCCAGGTGAACTGACCAACGAAGTGACGCCGATTAAAGTCGGTAACATGCTTTATCTGTGCACCGCGCACCAGCGTCTGTTCGCGCTTGATGCGGCCACCGGTAAAGAGAAATGGCACTTCGATCCACAGCTGAACTCCAACCCGTCGTTCCAGCACATCACCTGCCGTGGCGTCTCTTACCACGAAGCGCGTGCTGATAATGCGAGCCCTGAAGTCATTGCCGACTGTCCTCGCCGCATCATGCTGCCGGTAAACGATGGCCGCCTGTTCGCGATCAATGCCGAAACCGGTAAGCTGTGTGAGACCTTTGCCAACAAAGGTATCCTGAATCTGCAGACCAACATGCCGGACACCACGCCGGGTCTGTATGAGCCAACCTCACCGCCGATCATCACCGATAAAACTATCGTGATTGCCGGCTCGGTAACCGATAACTTCTCCACCCGCGAAACCTCTGGCGTTATCCGTGGTTTTGACGTGAACACCGGTAAACTGCTGTGGGCCTTCGACCCGGGCGCGAAAGATCCAAACGCGATCCCATCGGACGAACACACCTTTACCTTTAACTCACCTAACTCCTGGGCACCGGCGGCGTATGACGCGAAGCTGGACCTGGTCTACCTGCCGATGGGCGTCACCACGCCAGATATCTGGGGGGGTAACCGTACGCCTGAGCAAGAGCGTTATGCCAGCTCTATCGTGGCGCTGAACGCGACCACCGGTAAACTGGCCTGGAGCTACCAGACTGTTCACCACGACCTGTGGGATATGGACATGCCGTCCCAGCCGACGCTGGCTGACATTACCGTTAACGGCAAAACCGTTCCGGTGATTTATGCACCCGCGAAAACGGGCAACATCTTTGTGCTGGATCGCAGCAACGGTAAGCTGGTTGTCCCGGCACCAGAAAAACCCGTTCCGCAGGGCGCTGCTAAAGGCGACTATGTCACCAAAACACAGCCGTTCTCTGACCTGAGCTTCCGTCCGAAGAAAGATCTCAGCGGTGCAGACATGTGGGGTGCCACAATGTTTGACCAGCTGGTGTGCCGCGTGATGTTCCATCAGCTGCGCTATGAAGGTATCTTCACGCCACCTTCTGAGCAGGGCACGCTGGTCTTCCCGGGTAACCTGGGCATGTTCGAATGGGGTGGGATCTCCGTTGACCCTAACCGTCAGGTGGCGATTGCCAACCCGATGGCCCTGCCGTTTGTTTCTAAGCTCATTCCACGCGGTCCAGGCAACCCAATGGAGCAGCCTAAAGATGCTAAAGGCAGCGGTACTGAAGCGGGTATTCAGCCGCAGTATGGCGTGCCATACGGTGTCACGCTGAACCCGTTCCTGTCGCCGTTTGGTCTGCCGTGTAAACAGCCTGCCTGGGGTTATATCTCCGGCCTGGATCTGAAAACTAACCAGATCGTCTGGAAAAAACGTATTGGTACGCCTCAGGACAGCATGCCGTTCCCGATGCCGGTTCCTGTCCCGTTCAATATGGGTATGCCAATGCTGGGTGGTCCAATTTCTACCGCCGGTAACGTGCTGTTCATCGCGGCAACCGCCGATAACTACCTGCGCGCGTACAACATGACCAACGGTGAAAAACTGTGGCAAGGCCGTCTGCCAGCAGGTGGACAGGCAACACCGATGACCTATGAAGTGAATGGCAAGCAGTACGTTGTCATCTCTGCGGGTGGTCATGGTTCGTTTGGTACGAAGATGGGCGACTACATTGTGGCTTATGCTTTACCCGACGACGCTAAATAATTAACACCGCCAACGGTAAAAAAAACGGCAACTTCGGTTGCCGTTTTTATTGCTTATCTCCTGTGGACCGGGGTCTGGGCATCAGGGCACACGATATTAAACCGTGAACCCCAGCATCATGCCCGTATCTTCATGCTCCAGCAGATGGCAGTGCGCCATATAGGCAAACGCCTTCGGTGCCTCGTGGTCAAATTTCACCAGCACCTCACTGACGCCACCTTCAACCCTGACGGTGTCTTTCCATCCCGCGCGGTGCGCCTGTGGCGCGTTACCGTTTTCAGAAAGGATGCGGAACTGGGTGCCGTGAATATGGAACGGATGCAGCATCATGTCGCCTTCGCCTGAAATCACCCAGCGTTCAAACTGCCCTTTTGTGGCAGCAAACATTGGCGTGTTCATGTCGAACGCTTTACCGTTGATCATGTTGGCATTGTGGAAATCGAAATCATGGCCACCGTGCCCCATGCCGCCCATTTTACCGTGGTCCATATTCATATGGCCCATCATCTCTCCGTGGTGCATACCCGCCATCGCCTGATTGCCATATTTCGCCATCAGTGCCTGCATGCCCATCATATCGAGCATCGGGTTCATGGACAGTTGCAGCTTGCGTTGGGTCAGGCCCTCGAGAGAAGGTAGCGCCGGGAGCGTGGTCAGGGTATCCGGCAGCATGCCCGAGGCCGTGACCTGCAGCGGCTGGATCTGCAGCACCGGGTGCGGCTTATCAAAGGGTGCAACCGCCATTCCCATCTGACTGACCGGTAGCGTGACCAGGTCAAACGGTTTGCCGTCGCTGATATCCACCAGCACCTCAAAACGCTCCCCCATCAGCATCGGTAGCATATCCACCTTCACCGGTTCAGGCAGCAGCCCCCCGTCGCTTGCGACCACGTACAGAGGGCGTTTATCGCTGGTGGCGAAATTCAGTGAGCGGGCGTTACAGCCGTTGAGCAGGCGTAAGCGCAGCCAGCCTTTCGGTGCCGCATGCTGCGGGTAAATGGCACCGTTGGTCAGCAGGGTGTCGCCAAACCAGCCTACCGCCGCGCTCATGACGTCCAGTTGGTAATCAATTTGTCCGTCAGCGGTGAATTTTTTGTCCTGCACAATGACCGGCACATCGTCGATGCCCCACTGTTTGGGCAGGCGCAGCAAACGGCTTTCGTCATCTTCAATCAGCACCAGCCCCGCCAGCCCCATCGCCACCTGATGGCCCGTTTTGCCATGCTGATGGGGGTGGAACCAGCAGGTCGCGGCGCGCTGGTCCGGGGTAAAGGTCACGCTTCGCTTACCGCCCGGTTTTATGATGCCCTGCGGCCCCCCGTCCACCTCGCCCGGCACTTCCAGTCCGTGCCAGTGCAACGTGGTCTCCTCTGCCAGCGTGTTATGGATATCCACCGTTACCGCTTTCCCTTTACGTAACTGAAGTGCCGGGCCGAGAAGATTGCCGTTATAACCCCACGTTGTCGCACTGTGTGCGCCAAAGGTCGTTTTACCGGACTGGACAACAAGCTGGATGCGGCTTCGGGCATCCGCGGTGAGTAAATCAGGGATCGGTAAGGCGGGTCTGTCGGCCGCAAAAGCCGCGCGGCTCCACAGCGGTAAAGCGCTGGCTACGCCAAGCGCAACGGAATATTTTAAAAAATCACGGCGTTGCATGTTCATTTCCTTATTTCCAGCAGGCGATCTTTTGAGCATAAACCCTCCCCTTACCGGAAGGTCAAGTGAAGCGGCAATAATAAAGATCGTCGGCCTGGCATCAAGTATGCTAACGTTAATTTTCCGTGATGCAGTGGTAGAAGCAATGAAGACGTTTTTCAGAACAATTTTGTTCGGTAGCCTGATGGCGATGTGTGCGAACAGTTACGCGCTGAGTGAAAATGAAGCGGAAGATATGGCCGATCTGACGGCAGTTTTTGTCTTTCTGAAAAACGATTGTGGTTACCAGAATTTGCCCAACGGGCAGATTCGTCGCGCACTGGTCTTTTTTGCCCAGCAAAACCAATGGGATCTCAGCAACTACGATAGCTTCGACATGAAGGCGCTCGGCGAAGACAGCTACCGCGATTTAAGCGGTATTGGTATCCCTAACGCCAAAAAATGCAAAGCGCTGGCTCGCGATTCACTCAGCCTGCTCGCCTACGTGAAATAACCTTCCCGACGCCCCCTTGTTGAGCCTATAGCCGTGCAACCACGGTTATAGTTAGCTATCATGTTTCGCTCATTTTTTGTGAGCGTAACGGATGTTAACAAAGGAGGAGTCCGCGTATGGCCGACCACACGTTGTGGCATGAAACACTGCATGACCAGTTTGGTCAGTACTTTGCCGTTGATAACGTGCTCTATCATGAGAAAACCGATCATCAGGATCTGATCATCTTCGAGAATGCCGCCTTTGGCCGCGTGATGGCGCTGGATGGTGTCGTGCAAACGACCGAGCGCGACGAGTTTATCTATCATGAGATGATGACCCACGTTCCGCTGCTGGCACACGGGCATGCGAAGCATGTTCTGATTATCGGTGGTGGTGATGGCGCAATGCTGCGTGAAGTCTCCCGCCATCAATCCATCGAAACCATTACGATGGTGGAAATTGATGCCGGCGTGGTCTCTTTCTGTCGTCAGTACCTGCCGAACCATAACGCCGGTAGCTATGACGATCCGCGCTTCAGTCTGGTCATTGATGATGGGGTTAACTTCGTTAATCAGACGACCCAGACCTTCGACGTTATTATCTCCGACTGTACCGACCCGATCGGTCCCGGCGCGTCGCTGTTTACCTCCGATTTCTACGAAGGCTGCAAGCGCTGCCTGAAGCCGGGCGGGATTTTTGTGGCACAAAACGGCGTCTGCTTCCTGCAGCAGGATGAAGCCCTCGACAGCCACCGCAAACTGAGCACCTATTTTGGCGATGTCAGCTTCTATCAGGCCGCTATTCCGACGTACTACGGCGGGATCATGACCTTTGCCTGGGCAACGGATAACGACGTACTGCGCCATCTTTCCACCGAAATTATTCAGGCCCGCTTCCACCAGGCCGGTCTTACGTGCCGTTACTACAATCCGGCAGTTCATACCGCAGCGTTTGCCTTACCGCAGTACCTGCAAGACGCATTATCCACTAAGGGGGTGAGCTAATTGAAAAAGCTTAAACTGCATGGCTTTAACAACCTGACCAAAAGCCTGAGTTTCTGTATTTACGATATCTGCTATGCCAAAACAGCGGAAGAACGCGATGGTTACATCGCCTATATCGATGAACTCTACAATGCCAACCGCCTGACCGAGATCCTGTCAGAAACCTGTTCGATTATCGGCGCGAATATCCTGAATATCGCCCGTCAGGATTATGAACCTCAGGGTGCCAGCGTCACGATTCTGGTCAGCGAAGAGCCGGTCGACCCTCAACTTATCGATAAAACAGAACATCCGGGCCCGCTGCCGGAAGTGGTCGTCGCCCATCTCGATAAAAGCCACATCTGCGTGCACACCTACCCGGAAAGCCATCCTGAAGGCGGGCTGTGTACCTTCCGTGCCGATATCGAAGTGTCGACCTGCGGTGTGATCTCCCCGCTGAACGCGCTGAACTATTTAATCCACCAGCTGGAATCCGATATCGTGACGATTGATTATCGCGTGCGAGGCTTTACCCGTGACATTAACGGCATGAAGCACTTTATCGATCACGAGATCAATTCCATTCAGAACTTTATGTCCGACGACATGAAGTCGCTGTATGACATGATGGATGTGAACGTGTATCAGGAAAATATCTTCCATACCAAGATGTTACTTAAGGAGTTCGACCTTAAGCACTACATGTTCCATACCCGACCAGAAGATTTAAGCGAAGAAGAGCGCAAGGCCATTACTGACCTGCTCTGGAAAGAGATGCGCGAAATCTACTACGGCCGCAATATTCCGACCGTGTAAGCCGCGCTGGGAGCAAGGACGCTCCGGTGTGCTATTTCTGTTTCATGAACGCCCGGTACGCCGTCACGACTTGCAAAAAGTCTTCTACGCCGCACAGCGACAGACTCTCTTCATCGTAGTAGCTCATCCCCTCTTCCATCTCATCACCGGAGAATTCAAGCTGGTTGGCACGCACCATCACCTCTTCGCCATCCATCCACAGCGTGTATTCGTGCCCGGCACGTTGCCAGGAGCGTTCACTGCCTTTCACCGTATTTGCCGCCTGTTCAACTTCGTCCAGAAGGGCGAGATTCTCTTTCACCTCTTCGTTGAACCAGTGTCCAACAGCTTCGTGGCCCATCGACATACGCACTTTCACCACTCCGGTGATGTCGCGCAGAAATTCGTAATCCATAGTATTTTCCTCTGCAAAGCCATTACGCTAATTATCGCAGCAGAGAGGAAGAAAAAAAGCGTGGGAGGCAGGAGGAATGAAAATAAAAAGGTGAGAGCAAGACCTTGCGGTCTGATGCCCTCACCCTGTCCCTCTCCACAGGAGAGGGTGCAAACACAAAACCGCCTCCGTGGAGACGGTTTAGCTGTTTATACCGCCGTCTGGAAGATAACCCCGTCAGCCTTCTCGGTGTACTGAGAGAGCTGGTCGAAGTTCAGATAGCGATAGGTATCTACCGCCGTCTTATCCACCTGAGCCACAAAGGTCTGGTACTCTTCCGGCGTTGGCAGTTTACCAATCAGTGCCGCAACCGCCGCCAGCTCCGCAGAGGCCAGGTAGACATTAGCACCGGTACCTAAACGGTTCGGGAAGTTACGGGTAGAGGTGGAAACCACCGTCGCACCGTCAGCCACACGCGCCTGGTTACCCATACACAGGGAACAGCCAGGAATTTCGATACGCGCACCGCTCTTACCGAACACGCTGTAGTAGCCCTCTTCGGTCAGCTGAGCCGCATCCATACGGGTTGGCGGAGCCACCCACAGACGCGTTGGCAGCTGGCCTTTGTGGGTATCCAGCAGCTTACCGGCAGCACGGAAGTGGCCGATGTTGGTCATACAGGATCCGATGAACACTTCGTCGATCTTGTCGCCCTGAACGTCTGAAAGCAGACGCGCGTCGTCCGGATCGTTTGGTGCACACAGGATTGGCTCTTTGATATCCGCCAGATCGATGTCGATCACTGCCGCGTATTCTGCGTCAGCATCGGCTTCCAACAGCTGTGGATCCGCCAGCCATTTTTCCATGCCCTGGATACGGCGCTCCAGCGTACGACGGTCGCCGTAGCCTTCTGCAATCATCCACTTCAGCAGCACGATGTTAGAGGTCAGATACTCAATAATCGGTTCTTTGTTCAGCTTGATGGTACAGCCAGCAGCAGAACGCTCCGCGGACGCATCGGTCAGTTCGAATGCCTGCTCGACTTTCAGATCCGGCAGACCTTCAATTTCCAGAATACGGCCAGAGAAGATGTTTTTCTTCCCTTTTTTCTCAACGGTCAGCAGACCCTGTTTGATGGCATACAGAGGGATAGCATGCACGAGGTCACGCAGGGTGATACCCGGCTGCATTTTACCCTTGAAGCGCACCAGAACCGATTCTGGCATATCCAGCGGCATCACGCCGGTTGCAGCAGCAAACGCCACCAGCCCCGAGCCCGCCGGGAAGGAGATACCGATTGGGAAACGGGTATGGGAATCACCACCGGTACCGACGGTATCAGGCAGCAGCATACGGTTCAGCCAGGAGTGAATAACACCGTCACCCGGACGCAGCGACACACCGCCACGGTTCATGATGAAGTCAGGCAGCGTGTGGTGCGTGGTCACGTCAACCGGCTTCGGATACGCGGCAGTGTGACAGAAGCTCTGCATCACCAGGTCAGAAGAGAAGCCCAGGCACGCCAGGTCTTTCAGTTCATCACGGGTCATTGGGCCTGTGGTGTCCTGAGACCCCACAGAGGTCATCTTCGGTTCGCAGTACGCGCCAGGACGGACACCGGCGACGCCGCAGGCGCGACCCACCATTTTCTGCGCCAGGGAGTAACCACGATTGCTTTCCGCCACATCTTTCGCATGACGGAACACGTCGCTGTGCGGCAGACCCAGCGCTTCACGCGCTTTGGTCGTCAGGCCACGACCGATGATCAGCGGAATACGGCCACCGGCACGCACTTCGTCAATCAGCACGTCGGTTTTCAGCTCAAAACTCGCCAGCAGTTCGTTGGTTTCGTGGTTGCGCACTTCACCTTTGAACGGGTAAACGTCAATCACGTCGCCCATATTCAGGTTAGAGACATCCACTTCGATCGGCAGTGCGCCCGCATCTTCCATGGTGTTGAAGAAGATTGGCGCAATTTTGCCGCCCAGCACCAGGCCGCCGCCACGTTTGTTAGGCACATGAGGAATGTCATCGCCCATGAACCACAGTACGGAGTTGGTCGCGGACTTACGGGACGAACCGGTACCCACTACGTCACCGACGTATGCCAACGGGAAACCTTTTTCCTGCAGGGCTTCGATCTGTTTGATCGGGCCAACGCTGCCCGGCTGATCCGGCTCAATACCTTCACGGGCGTTTTTCAGCATCGCCAGTGCGTGCAGAGGAATATCAGGACGAGACCACGCATCCGGTGCCGGAGAGAGGTCATCGGTGTTAGTTTCACCGGTCACTTTGAAGACGGTAACGGTGATTTTTTCAGCCAGTGCAGGACGGTTCAGGAACCATTCGGCATCGGCCCAGGATTGCATAACCTGTTTCGCGTAGGCGTTGCCGGCTTTGGCTTTTTCTTCCACATCGTAGAAGTTATCGAACATCAGCAGCGTTGAGGAGAGCGCTTTGGCGGCAATCGGTGCCAGCGTGTCGTTATCCAGTGCGTCAATCAGCGGATGAATGTTGTAGCCACCCTGCATGGTACCGAGCAGTTCAATAGCTTTTTCAGGAGTAACCAGTGGGGAGGTTGCTTCGCCTTTGGCGACGGCGGCAAGGAATCCGGCTTTTACGTAGGCAGCTTCATCTACGCCAGGCGGTACACGGTTGATCAACAGATCTAACAGGAATTCTTCTTCGCCCTTAGGCGGGTTCTTCAGCAGCTCGACGAGCGCGGCCATTTGGGTTGCATCTAAAGGTTTGGGTACAATTCCCTCGGCGGCACGTTCTGCTACGTGCTTACGGTATTCTTCTAGCACGACGGTTCTCCTCGCTCTCATTGTCATATGCGGCGGGCGTTCTCTTCACGCTCCTGTGAGACAGCAGTTTGTAGGGTAAATGCCCGATACCGCGTCGGGCAGCATAGCAGGATTTCTGCACAGTGTTAATCCGTTTACAAAAAAGCAACATTAAAAAATTTGCTGAATCGTTAAGCATGGTGTAGCGGGCAGGTGCAACGAATTCTGACTGCAAAAAACCGTGAGTGCGACCTTCTGAATATTCCGGCGGCATTTCAGCCATCCGATATAATTGTGTAATAAATACTCACACTCTTTATCCGGACGTACCGGATGATTCCCCACAAAAGTCAAAACAGTAAAAGACGGGTGATTGATACTCACGCCAACCGTAACGCCTCACGGCACAGCGTTTGTCTCGTTGGAGTCATTTTATGAAGTTGCCCTTTAAGCCACAACTGCTTGTCCTTCTGTGCAGTGCCGGGCTGTTTGCCGCCTCAGGCGTCATGTTCGTTAAAAGCCGCGCAACGGAGCCTGTGGCTCCTGCCCCCGTCGCACAACAACCGGCTGCGCCGCCTGCCGCTCAGCCAGCACCGGTCGTCGCGCCAGCCTACACGACCGCGCAAATTGATCAGTGGGTCGCCCCCATCGCGCTCTACCCGGATGCCCTGCTATCGCAAATTTTGATGGCTTCGACTTACCCGGCCAACGCCATCCAGGCAGCACAGTGGTCAAAAGACAACCCTAAACTGCAGGGCGATGCCGCCATTCAGGCCGTGGCGAATCAACCCTGGGATCCGAGCGTGAAATCACTGGTGGCGTTTCCTCAGCTGATGTCCCTGATGGGCGAAAATCCACCCTGGGTGCAGAGCCTGGGCGACGCGTTTCTCGCGCAGCCGAAAGATGTGATGGATTCCGTGCAACGTCTGCGTTTGCTGGCGCAGCAAACCGGTGCATTGCAATCAACCCCGCAGCAAACGGTCACCACCGAGACAAAACCGGCCCCGGCGAAAACGGCCACCAGCCAGACAACAAGCACCGCCACGACGTCAGCCCCGACGGTCATTAAAATTGAGTCTGCCGACCCGCAGGTGGTTTACGTTCCCACCTACAACCCGAATACCGTGTATGGCACCTGGCCGAACACCGCTTATCCGCCCGTCTATTTACCGCCCTCCCCGGGAGAGCAGTTTACGGACAGCCTGGTCAAAGGCTTAGGGTTCAGCCTGGGCGTGGCGACCACCTACGCTATTTTCAGCAACATCGACTGGGATGATGACGATGACTGGGATCACCACCATGATGACGACTGGGATCACCACGGCGGCTATAACCGCAACGGTGATAACAACATCAATATCAACGTTGAGAACTTTAATAAAATCAGTGGCCAGCGCCTGACAGACGCCAACCGCACCTGGCAGCATAACCCGGCCTATCGTGAAGGAGTGCCCTATCCCACCAACACGCTCAACAATCGCTTCCACTCAACGAACACGGCAACGGGGCTAAGTGCGACGCAGCAAAAACCGGTCAACCGGGACAGCCAACGGCAGGCTGCGCTGAGCCAGATGGAGAAATCGACGGGAAAAACCTTCCCGCAAACCGCGCGTCCGGGCACCAAAGATGCACAGCGTCAGGCGTCAACCGACCAGCTGAAGCAAATTTCCCAGCGCAACAACTACCGGGGCTACGACACCAAACCGCAAACGGCACAGCGGACAGCCGCTAAGACGCGAGACAGCCGCCCGACCACCACCCAAAGGCAAGAGAAACGGGTTTCGCAGCCTGCGCGGAGTAGCCAGCCGCGCGCCAATGCGCTCAGCGGTAACGACAGTCGTTCCGCCAACTGGCAAGCCCAACAGCAGCGAGGTGCCCAGAGCCGGCAACAGGCTGCCCGCCATCAGCAACCGCGCCAGACGTCTACCGGGCGTGCTGAACACCGTGAATTCCGTCACCGTTAAGGAAGCCGACATGAAAAGCAAATTACTCAGTGGGATCGCGTTATTCATGCTGTCGGCCGCCGCAATGGCGCAGCAATCTTTCAGCACGCCAGACCAGGCAACCGATGCGCTGGCCAGCGCCATCAGTGAGCAAAATGAAAGCGCGATGAACACCCTGCTCGGTGAAAACTGGCGTGATTTCCTGCCGCCGGAAGGGGTGGATCCTGATACCGTGGATCGCTTCCTGCGCGACTGGAAAGTTCGGCACAATACGGTCGTTGACGGGGATAAGGCACATCTTGTGGTCGGTGACAGCGACTGGCAGCTACCGATTCCGGTGATCAAAACCGCCTCTGGCTGGCAATTTGATATCAAAGAAGGGGCTGAAGAGATCCTGACCCGCGAGATTGGCCGCAACGAGCTCGCCGCCATCGAGGCGCTGCACGCGTATGTGGATGCACAGCAAAGCTATTTTGCGCTGAACCAGAAATATGCGCAGAAGATTGTCAGCTCAGCCGGCAAAAAAGACGGCTTATACTGGCCGGCCTCGCCCGGCGAAGCCCCCAGCCCACTCGGTCCGGCCTTCAGCCCGAAAGAACCCGGCACTGGCTATCACGGCTACCGTTTTCGAATCCTGCCGGATAAAAATGGTTTTGCCATGGTGGCCTGGCCAGTCAGCTACGGCCAGACGGGCGTGATGAGCTTTGTAATAAACCAGACCGACAAGGTGTACCAGTCGGACCTCGGCAGCGAGTCAGAGAAGAAAGCGCAGGCGTTACCTGCTTATCACCTGGATCACACCTGGCAACCGGTCGCCCCATAACGCAGGCAAAAAAAACGCCTCCGGAGGAGGCGTTTCGCAATCATGAAGAAACTTATTTCTTCTTCGCTTTCGCGTTAGGCAGGTCGGTGATGCTACCTTCGAACACTTCTGCCGCCAGGCCAACAGACTCGTGCAGAGTCGGGTGAGCGTGGATGGTCAGCGCGATGTCTTCAGCGTCACAACCCATTTCGATAGCCAGACCGATCTCACCCAGCAGCTCGCCGCCGTTGGTACCAACAATCGCACCACCGATCACACGGTGAGTCTCTTTGTCGAAGATCAGTTTGGTCATACCGTCTGCGCAGTCGGAAGCGATAGCACGGCCAGAAGCAGCCCACGGGAAGGTGGCGGTTTCGTAGCTGATGCCTTTCTCTTTCGCTTCTTTCTCAGTCAGACCCACCCATGCCACTTCTGGCTCGGTGTAAGCGATAGATGGGATCACTTTCGGATCGAAGTAGTGTTTCATGCCGGCGATAACTTCAGCGGCAACGTGACCTTCGTGAACACCTTTGTGCGCCAGCATTGGCTGACCGACGATATCGCCGATAGCAAAGATGTGCGGCACGTTGGTGCGCAGCTGTTTGTCAACGCGGATGAAGCCACGGTCGTCCACTTCCACGCCTGCTTTGCCCGCGTCGAGGTTTTTACCGTTCGGCACACGGCCGATAGCCACCAGCACGGCGTCGTAACGCTGTGGTTCGGCAGGGGCTTTTTTGCCTTCCATGGAAACGTAAATACCGTCTTCTTTCGCTTCAACGGCAGTCACTTTGGTTTCCAGCATCAGGTTGAATTTCTTGCTGATACGTTTGGTGAAGACTTTAACGATGTCTTTATCGGCAGCCGGGATAACCTGGTCGAACATTTCAACCACGTCGATCTCTGAACCCAGCGCATGGTACACGGTACCCATTTCCAGACCGATGATACCGCCACCCATAACCAGCATACGCTTAGGTACGGATTTCAGCTCCAGCGCATCGGTGGAATCCCACACGCGTGGATCTTCATGTGGAATGAATGGCAGCTGAATTGGACGGGAACCCGCAGCGATGATCGCGTTGTCGAAGTTAATAACGGTTTTGCCGTTTTCGCCTTCCACTTCCAGGGTGTTCGCGCCGGTGAATTTACCCAGACCGTTTACCACTTTCACTTTACGGCCTTTGGCCATACCTGCCAGACCACCGGTCAGCTGAGTGATAACTTTCTCTTTCCAGGTACGAATCTTGTCGATATCGGTTTTCGGCTCGCCGAAGACGATACCGTGTTCAGCCAGTGCTTTGGCTTCTTCGATAACTTTCGCAACGTGCAGCAGAGCTTTAGAAGGGATACAGCCTACGTTCAGGCAAACACCACCGAGGGTGTTGTAGCGTTCTACGATTACGGTTTCCAGACCTAAATCAGCGCAACGGAAGGCAGCAGAGTAACCCGCCGGGCCTGCCCCAAGTACCACGACCTGAGTTTTGATTTCAGTACTCATCATGACCTCTTATTGATTTCCGGCGGTCCAGGTACTTGTCGCCCTTCATCCACCGGGACGTTCTATCCGCCCGCAGTTTACAAAATTGTTAACAATTTTGAAACAACAAACGGCTCACGAATTGTCGCTTTTCGCCAATAACCTCACAGACCACATGAGATTAACAGAAAAAAGCCGGCCGACTGGCCGGCTTTTCGATTACATCACCAGGCGGCGAATGTCGCTCAGGGTGTTGTTGATGATGGTGATGAAACGCGCACCATCAGCACCGTCGATCACGCGGTGGTCGAAGGACAGAGAGATTGGCATCATCAGACGCGGCACGAACTCTTTGCCATTCCATACCGGTTCCATCGCGGACTTGGACACACCGAGGATAGCCACTTCCGGCGCGTTAACAATCGGTGCGAAGTGGGTAGTACCCAGGCCGCCGATGCTGGAGATAGTGAAGCAGCCGCCCTGCATTTCGCCGGCAGTCAGCTTACCATCACGCGCTTTTTTGGAGATGGTGGTCAGTTCACGGGACAGCTCAGTGATGCTCTTCTTGTTCACGTCTTTAAAGACCGGAACAACCAGACCATTTGGCGTATCAACCGCAACACCGATGTTGATGTATTTCTTCAGCGTCAGCTTCTGGCCATCTTCGGACAGGGAGCTGTTGAAGCGTGGCATCTGCTCAAGCGCCGCAGCAACGGCTTTCATGATGAAGACGACTGGGGTGAATTTCACGTCCAGTTTACGCTTCTCAGCTTCGGCATTCTGCTGTTTACGGAACGCTTCCAGATCGGTGATATCCGTTTTGTCGAAGTGGGTAACGTGCGGGATCATCACCCAGTTACGGCTCAGGTTGGCACCAGAGATTTTCTGGATACGACCCAGTTCCACTTCTTCGATTTCACCGAACTTGCTGAAGTCCACTTTCGGCCATGGCAGCATGCCCGGGATACCGCCGCCAGCGGCAGCCGCAGGGGCAGCTTCAGCGCGTTTCACCGCGTCTTTCACATAGGCCTGAACGTCTTCGCGCAGGATCCGACCTTTACGGCCAGTCCCTTTCACTTTCGCCAGGTTTACACCGAATTCGCGCGCCAGGCGACGAATCAGTGGCGTAGCGTGAACGTAAGCGTCGTTCTCAGCGAACTCAGATTTACCTTCTGCTTTTGCAGCAGGGGCAGCAGCAGGTTTAGCCGCCTGAGCCGGTGCAGCGGCAGGTGCTGGTGCAGCAGCGGCAGGTGCTGGTGCAGCAGCGGCAGCCGGAGCAGCAGCTGGCGCAGCGCCTTCCACTTCGAAGACCATGATCAGAGAGCCAGTAGACACTTTGTCGCCGGTGCTGATTTTGATCTCTTTAACGGTACCCGCGAATGGCGCGGGTACTTCCATAGACGCTTTGTCGCCTTCAACGGTGATCAGTGACTGTTCAGCAGCAACTTTGTCGCCCACTTTTACCATCACTTCGGTGACTTCAACTTCGTCACCACCGATGTCAGGTACGTTGACATCTTTCGCACCGCCAGCAGCAGGTGCAGCGGCCGGCGCTGGCGCAGCAGCAGGTGCAGCACCTGCCACTTCGAAGATCATGATCAGAGAGCCGGTAGAAACTTTGTCACCGGTGTTGATCTTGATCTCTTTAACCGTACCCGCGAATGGCGCCGGCACTTCCATAGAGGCTTTGTCGCCTTCTACGGTGATCAGGGACTGCTCAGCCGTAACGGTATCGCCCACTTTCACCAGGATTTCAGTGACTTCAACTTCGTCACCGCCGATGTCAGGCACGTTGACTTCTTTTGCCGCAGCGGCTGCTGGTGCAGCGGCCGCAGGAGCAGCTTCTTTCTTCTCTTCCTGCGCAGGTGCAGCAGCTGCTGCACCGTCGGCGGAATCGAAAATCATGATCAGTTTGCCAGTCTCGGTTTTATCGCCAACAGAGACTTTAATCTCTTTAACGATGCCAGCCTGAGGAGACGGAACTTCCATAGAGGCTTTATCGCCTTCTACAGTGATCAGCGACTGTTCAGCTTCAACTTTGTCGCCCACTTTGACCAGGATCTCGGTGATTTCAACTTCATCAGCCCCGATGTCCGGTACTTTGATTTCGATAGCCATTCTTCTTTTACCTCTTACGCCAGACGCGGGTTAACTTTATCTGCATCGATGTTGAATTTGGTGATTGCGTCCGCAACCACTTTCTTATCGATTTCGCCACGTTTAGCCAGTTCGCCCAGTGCTGCTACAACCACGTAAGATGCATCCACTTCGAAGTGGTGACGCAGGTTTTCGCGGCTGTCAGAACGACCGAAGCCGTCAGTACCCAGTACGCGGTAATCATCAGCCGGTACGTAAGTACGAACCTGCTCAGCGAACAGTTTCATATAGTCAGTAGACGCAACCGCAGGCGCGTCGTTCATCACCTGAGCGATGTATGGAACGCGTGGCGTTTCCATTGGGTGCAGCATGTTCCAGCGCTCACAATCCTGGCCATCACGCGCCAGTTCAGTGAAGGACGTTACGCTGTACACGTCAGAGCCAACGCCGTAGTCGTTCGCCAGGATCTGTGCCGCTTCACGTACGTGACGCAGGATAGAACCGGAGCCCAGCAGCTGAACTTTACCTTTGCTACCTGCAACGGTTTCGAGTTTGTAGATACCTTTACGGATACCTTCCTCGGCACCTGCTGGCATGGCCGGCATGTGGTAGTTTTCGTTCAGCGTGGTGATGTAGTAGTAAATGTTCTCTTGCGCTTCACCGTACATGCGCTGCAGACCGTCATGCATGATGACTGCCACTTCGTACGCGTAAGACGGGTCGTAAGAGATACAGTTAGGGATAGTCAGAGACTGAATATGGCTGTGACCATCTTCGTGCTGCAGACCTTCACCGTTCAGGGTCGTACGACCAGAAGTACCACCGATCAGGAAGCCGCGAGCCTGCTGGTCGCCTGCCTGCCAGCACAGGTCACCGATACGCTGGAACCCGAACATGGAGTAGTAAATGTAGAACGGGATCATCGGCAGGTTGTTGGTGCTGTAAGAGGTCGCAGCAGCCAGCCAGGATGCGCCTGCGCCCAGCTCGTTGATACCTTCCTGCAGGATCTGACCTTTCTCGTCTTCTTTGTAGTAAGCAACCTGCTCACGGTCCTGCGGGGTGTACTGCTGGCCGTTCGGGCTGTAAATACCGATCTGACGGAACAAACCTTCCATACCGAAAGTACGCGCTTCGTCGGCAATGATTGGAACCAGACGATCTTTGATCGACTTGTTCTTCAGCATCACGTTCAGGGCACGAACGAAAGCGATAGTGGTAGAGATCTCTTTGTTCTGCTCTTCCAGCAGCTGAGAGAAATCTTCCAGCGCTGGCAGTTCCAGCTTCTCGGTGAAGTTAGGCTGACGAGCTGGCAGGTAGCCTTTCAGCGCCTGACGACGTTCGTGCAGGTACTTATGCTCTTCAGAACCTTCAGGGAAGGTGATGTAAGACAGGTTTTCTACCTGCTCATCGGTCACTGGAACGTTGAAACGGTCGCGGATATAACGCACGCCGTCCATGTTCATTTTCTTAACCTGGTGAGCGATGTTTTTACCTTCTGCGGTATCACCCATGCCGTAACCTTTGATGGTATGGGCCAGGATTACAGTCGCTTTACCTTTGGTTTCACGCGCTTTTTTCAGTGCAGCGTAAATTTTCTTCGGATCGTGGCCGCCACGGTTCAGAGCCCAGATCTGTTCGTCAGTCCAGTCTGCAACCAGTGCTGCGGTTTCAGGATATTTACCGAAGAAGTGCTCACGAACGTAGGCACCGTCTTTGGATTTGAAGGTCTGGTAGTCACCGTCAACGGTTTCGTTCATCAGCTGGATCAGTTTACCGCTGGTGTCTTTACGCAGCAGTTCGTCCCAACGGGAACCCCACATCACTTTGATAACGTTCCAGCCAGCACCTGCGAAGATGCCTTCCAGTTCGTTGATGATCTTGCCGTTACCGGTTACCGGACCATCCAGACGCTGCAGGTTACAGTTGATGATGAAGCACAGGTTGTCCAGTTTCTCACGGGTCGCAATGGTGATTGCGCCTTTCGATTCTGGCTCATCCATCTCGCCATCGCCCAGGAAGGCGTAGACGGTCTGTTCAGAGGTGTCTTTCAGACCACGGTGTTCCAGATATTTCAGGAATTTAGCCTGATAGATAGCACCGATTGGGCCCAGACCCATGGATACTGTCGGGAACTGCCAGAATTCTGGCATCAGTTTAGGGTGTGGGTAAGAAGACAGACCTTTACCGTGAACTTCCTGACGGAAGTTGTTCATCTGCTCTTCAGTCAGACGACCTTCCAGGAATGCACGTGCATAGATGCCCGGAGAGATGTGGCCCTGGAAGTACACCAGATCGCCGCCGTCTTTCTCGTTAGCTGCACGGAAGAAGTGGTTGAAACACACTTCGTAAACGGTCGCAGAAGACTGGAAGGACGCCATGTGGCCACCCAGCTCCAGGTCTTTCTTGGACGCGCGCAGAACGGTCATGATGGCGTTCCAGCGGATTGCAGAACGGATACGGCGTTCCAGATCCAGATTGCCCGGGTATTCCGGTTCGTCTTCAACGGCAATCGTGTTTACGTAGTTGCTAGCCCCTGCACCTGAAGCAACCTTCACACCGCCTTTGCGGGCTTCAGAAAGCAGCTGATCAATCAGATACTGAGCACGCTCAACACCTTCTTCACGGATGACCGATTCGATCGCCTGTAGCCAGTCGCGAGTTTCGATCGGATCCACGTCATTTTGGAGACGTTCTGACATGGGGGTATTCCTTATCTATCTAATACGTTGATTTGTCTGGAACCTGTCCCATTGTGCTCTTGGGCAAGAACACAATAAGACAGGTTCTGCGTTTAGTTGCCGCGCTCTAAAAAACCCTGGCGCTTAATCCTTTCGTTGCTGTATGCGGCGTAATGAACGTTCGCGACGCGATTGTTCACGGCTGCGGTCCAGCAAGATTTCCTCAATGAAAGCCAGATGTCGGTGCGACGCTTCGCGCGCCTGCTCCGGTTCCCCGGCCATTATCGCCTCGAATACTCGGGTGCGATGGTTGCTTACCAATGGGAGCATGTCCCGACGGGCATACAACAATTCAAAATTCTGACGAACGTTCTGGGCCAGCATCGGCTCCATGCAGCGTAGCAGATGGAGGAGCACAACATTGTGTGCAGCTTCGGTGACGGCGATTTGATACTGGACAACGGCATTGGACTCGGCGTCTAAATCGCCGGATTGCTGTGCCCGTTCAATGGCCTGATGAAGTTCGCGGATACGCACGCGATCTTCATCAGTGCTACGAAGTGCGGCGTAATAGGCCGCGATACCTTCTAGCGCGTGACGGGTCTCAAGCAGATCAAACTGGGATTCTGGGTGGTCAGAGAGAAGTTCTACCAGCGGATCGCTGAAGCTCTGCCACAGGCTGTTTTGCACAAAGGTTCCGCCGCCCTGGCGACGAAGCAGCAAGCCCTTTGCTTCGAGACGTTGAATCGCCTCACGCAGAGAGGGACGTGAAACGTCGAACTGTTTTGCCAGCTCGCGTTCTGGCGGAAGTTTCTCACCCGGGCGCAGTGTCCCTTCGAGGATTAAAAACTCCAGCTGCTGCTCAATCACATCAGATAGTTTTGGTTGGCGAATTTTGCTGTAGGCCATATTCCCTGTCTTACGCCTTTTTGCCCGGAGTCAATTGGTCTTACCAATTTCAAGTTCGTATCGCTAAAGTAACAAAGTATTCACCTTCTGTCCATATTGGTTTTGATTGAAATCAGTAAACCCTGCACATTTTAACAACCTTACAGAAATAACGTTTCAGAAATGTAACTTCGCACAAATGAGTTAGTTACTCCCTTAGTGGGAGTTTTAACCTTAATGAAACGAGGGTTTTTGCAATCTGAAGCGATTCAACAACGCAAAATATGAAATTTTGCCCACTTACGGAGCATTTCTATTCTATAGGTTGGGGTAAGAAGGGTTAGCGGGGTGATTTACAAATGCTTTCTTTTTATTCAACTCGTCATCGCCCCGTCATAAAGCAGGTGCATTCGCTGGCGCTTACCACTATTCTGGCGCTTACGGAAGACATCTCCGCTTTTTTCGGTCTCATTGACTGTAAAGAAATAAATACAGAAAACGGATATTCATAATTACACACGCGTCGCGTGAACATAACAACCACACACGAGGTTTCAAATGGAAGCTCAACAGCACGGCGATCAGCTAAAGCGCGGTCTGAAGAACCGCCATATACAGCTAATCGCACTGGGCGGTGCTATTGGCACTGGACTGTTTCTGGGAAGTGCATCCGTTATCCAGTCTGCCGGTCCCGGCATTATTTTGGGTTACGCCATTGCCGGTTTTATCGCTTTTCTGATTATGCGCCAGTTAGGTGAAATGGTCGTTGAAGAGCCGGTTGCGGGCTCTTTCAGCCACTTTGCCTATAAGTACTGGGGCAGTTTCGCCGGTTTCGCGTCAGGCTGGAACTACTGGGTGTTGTACGTTCTGGTTGCCATGGCTGAACTGACCGCCGTCGGGAAATACATTCAGTTCTGGTACCCGGAGATCCCCACCTGGGCTTCTGCTGCGGCCTTCTTCGTCATCATTAACGCCATCAACCTCACCAACGTTAAAGTCTTCGGTGAGATGGAGTTCTGGTTTGCCATCATCAAAGTAGTTGCCGTCGTGGCGATGATCATCTTTGGCGGCTGGCTGCTGTTTAGCGGCAATGGTGGCCCGCAGGCCACGGTACGCAACCTCTGGGAACAGGGCGGCTTCCTGCCTCACGGCATGACGGGCCTCGTGATGATGATGGCAATCATTATGTTCTCCTTCGGCGGTCTGGAGCTGGTCGGCATCACCGCAGCTGAAGCCGACAACCCGGAACAGAGCATCCCGAAAGCGACCAACCAGGTTATCTACCGTATTCTGATTTTCTATGTGGGCTCACTGGCCGTTCTGCTCTCTCTGCTGCCGTGGACGCGCGTTACTGCAGACACCAGCCCGTTTGTCCTGATTTTCCACGAACTGGGCGATACCGTCGTGGCGAATGCGCTCAACATCGTGGTGCTGACGGCGGCGCTGTCGGTCTATAACAGCTGCGTATACTGCAACAGCCGTATGCTGTTCGGCCTGGCCCAGCAGGGTAACGCGCCGAAGATGCTGCTCAACGTCGACAAGCGTGGCGTTCCGGTGAACACCATCATCGTTTCGGCGATCGTAACGGCGCTGTGTGTCCTGATTAACTATCTGGCACCGGAATCGGCGTTTGGCCTGCTGATGGCGCTGGTGGTCTCTGCCCTGGTTATCAATTGGGCGATGATCAGCCTGGCACACATCAAGTTCCGCCGTGCCAAGCATCAGCAGGGTGTGAAGACTCGCTTCCCTGCCCTGCTCTATCCGCTGGGCAACTGGATCTGCCTGCTGTTTATGGCGGGAGTGCTGGTCATCATGCTGCTGACCCCGGGTATGGCAATCTCGGTGTACCTGATCCCAGTCTGGATTGCCGTTCTTGGCATCGGCTATCTGTTTAGCCAGAAAAGCCGCAACGCCCTGAAAGCTCACTAAGTCTCCCCCGCGGTATCTGCGTTTTGCAGGTACCGCGTGTTGTTACCTCCCTCACAGTTTCACGCCAACAGCGCATTTATCCATATCACCGCCCTGATACTGCAACGCATATATTCGTTTGCCAGCAAATAATTCTCTCCATACCGTAACCCGGAGAGCAGTCTATGGATAACGCTAAACTGTCAGTAAAAGAAAAGATCGGCTATGGGATGGGCGATGCAGGTTGCAACATCATCTTTGGCGCCATCATGTTGTTTGTTAATTATTTTTATACCGATATTTTTGGTCTGGCACCTGCACTGGTCGGCGTACTGCTGCTGTCTGTCCGCGTAATTGATGCCGTAACGGATCCGATTATGGGGGCCATCGCCGACCGTACCCGCAGTAAATATGGCCGGTTTCGTCCATGGCTGCTGTGGATTGCCTTTCCCTATGCGCTGTTCAGCATCCTGATGTTCACCACACCAGAGTGGAGCTACAACAGCAAAGTTATCTATGCCTTCGTCACCTATTTCCTGCTCTCTTTAACCTATACGGCAATCAACATTCCTTACTGCTCGTTAGGCGGCGTGATTACCAACGATCCGCAGGAACGTGTTGCCTGCCAGTCCTATCGCTTTGTGCTGGTAGGTATCGCCACGCTACTGCTGTCGCTGACGCTGTTACCGATGGCCGACTGGTTTGGTGGTGACAACAAAGCCAAAGGCTACCAGATGGCAATGACCGTGCTGGCGCTGATTGGTACCGGTATGTTCCTGTTCTGCTTCTATACCGTTCGCGAGCGTGTACGCCCGGCGGTACAGACTCATGACGAACTGAAAAACGACCTGAAAGACGTGTGGAAGAACGACCAGTGGGTGCGCATTCTGCTGCTAACCCTGTGCAACGTGTGCCCGGGCTTTATCCGCATGGCGGCCACGATGTACTACGTGACCTGGGTTATGGGCCAGAGTACCCATTTCGCCACGCTGTTTATCAGCCTGGGCGTGGTTGGCATGATGCTCGGCAGTATGCTGGCGAAAGTCCTCACCGACCGCTGGTGTAAGCTGAAAGTGTTCTTCTGGACCAACATCGTGCTGGCTATTTTCTCCTGCGCCTTCTATTTCTTCGATCCGAAAGCCACGGTCACCATTGTGGTGCTCTACTTCCTGCTGAACATCCTGCACCAGATCCCGTCTCCGCTGCACTGGTCGCTGATGGCCGACGTCGATGACTACGGTGAGTGGAAAACCGGTAAGCGCATCACCGGGATCAGCTTCTCCGGTAACATCTTCTTCCTCAAACTGGGGCTGGCGATTGCCGGTGCGATGGTTGGTTTCCTGCTCTCCTGGTACGGTTATGACGCGGGGGCGAAAGCGCAAAGTCCGGATGCCATCAACGGCATTGTATTGCTGTTTACCGTGATTCCGGGCGTCGGGTATCTCATTACCGCAGGCGTGGTACGTCTGCTGAAGGTTGACCGCGAAACGATGAAGCAGATCCAGGAAGACCTCGAGAAGCGTCGCAACAATTATCGCGAGCTGAATAATTATCAGGAACTCAAAGCCGCTGAGACGAAATAAGGAAAGCCGAATGCACACCTGGCCAAACCCGTTTATTGAACAACGTGCCGACCCCTATATTCTGCACCACGAGGGGCTGTACTACTTTATCGCCTCCGTGCCGCAGTACGACAGGCTCGAGATCCGTCGCGCCGACTCGCTGGAAGGACTACGCGATGCCGAAGAGGTCGTGGTCTGGCGTAAACCGGAGACCGGGCCGATGAGCCAGCTGATCTGGGCACCGGAACTGCACCACATTGACGGTAAGTGGTATATCTATTTTGCCGCCACCCATACCCAGGCGCTGGACAGCCTCGGGATGTTCCAGCACCGTATGTTTGCGCTGGAGTGTGCGGACCACGATCCCCTCACCGGGACGTGGATCGAGAAAGGCCAGATTACCACCCCGTTCGACACCTTCGCACTGGACGCCACCACGTTCGTCCATCAGGGAAAACGCTGGTATTTGTGGGCACAAAAAGCCCCGGATATCGCCGGAAACTCCAACCTCTATCTGTGCGAAATGGCGAATCCGTGGACGCTCAAAGGCGAGCCGGTGATGCTCAGTAAACCGGAGTATGACTGGGAATGCCGCGGATTTTGGGTCAACGAAGGTCCGGCAGTGCTGTTTCACGAAGATAAGCTGTTTATCAGCTACTCCGCCAGCGCCACGGATGAGAACTATTGCATGGGGTTACTGTGGATAGACATGAATGCCGATCCGCAAAATCCGGCGAACTGGCATAAAGCGTCGCGTCCGGTTTTCCGAACCAGCGTCGAGAATCGTCAGTTTGGGCCCGGGCATAACAGCTTTACGCAAACGCCGGAGGGAGAAGACGTGCTGGTCTACCACGCGCGAAACTACACCGAGATTGAAGGCGACCCGCTCTATGACCCGAATCGTCACACGCGTCTGAAATGCGTGCGCTGGGACGAAAACGGGATGCCTGATTTTGGCATCCCGCCTGCTGATACGCTCTGACCGGTACGGCGCGCTGGCTTAGACCAGCGTGCCGTAAATGGTCAGCAACGCCACGACCACGACCACCACAAACGACGTTTTCTTCGCCATGGAGACAGCCGCTTTCGGCGTTTCAATCTTGTCGGTATGCGGCTCACGCGCCAGCGAGAACTGAGCCAGACGTGTTAACACCTGATACTGAGACGTGTGGCGGTCGGCAAGCGAAGCAAACCATGCCGGCAGCGCTTTTTCACCGTGGCCAATTAACGCATAAACGACGCCCACCAGACGTACCGGGAGCCAGTCCAGCACATGCAGAATGGCATCGATACCCGACAATAAACGTTCATGCGGGGTAAGGTAACGGGCAAGCCAGGTCTGCCAGGCGCGCAGAAACGCATAGCCCATCAGCAGTACCGGCCCCCACGGACCGCCCACCACAAACCAGAACAGCGGTGCCAGGTAGTAACGGAAGTTGATCCACAGTAGCGCATTTTGCAGTTCGCGCAAAAATTCACGCTCATCGCAATCCGGCGGCACGCCGTGGATCATCGTCAGCTCGCTCGCCATGGCGCCCCGCGCATGGGCATCGTCACGAGATGCGGCTTTCAGATAGGCGTGGTAGTGCATACGCACCTTGCCCGCGCCAATACAGAGCACGCCGAGCAGGATCCACACCACCAGCAGCGGCACGTTGAAAAAGAGGCCGTAAAGCGAACGCAGCAGTAAAAACGTTATAACCATCACGCCAGCGGTCATCAGCAGCGTGCGCAGCATGGAAAAATGTTTAATCCGGCGGAAAAGCACCTCCAGCCGGTGATCCAGATGCCAGTGCTCACCGAGTTTGAACAGGCGTTCAGCGATGATAACCAGCAGCATGGTAAACAACGTCATGTTATCTCCTTATTCTGACGACGCGGTAAGCAAGGCACGAAACCGGGGCCAGTCAAAAGCCGGGCCGGGATCGGTTTTTCTCGCCGGGGCAATATCGCTGTGTCCCGTAATATTCCCGGCTATCGCGGGATAGAGCTCGATCAGCGTTTGGGTTACAGCCACCAACTGTTGATACTGTGAATTGGTGTAGGGGCTGGTGTCAGTGCCTTCCAGCTCAATCCCGATGGAAAAATCATTGCAGCGGTCTCGTCCCTGGTACATCGACACGCCGGCATGCCAGGCACGCTTATCAAAAGGGACGTACTGAACCACTTCGCCGTCGCGACGGATCAGACAGTGAGCCGACACGCGCAGATGCGCAATTTCAGCAAAGAAAGGATGGGCATCAGGATCCAGGGTCCCCGTGAATAACGCGTCGATCCACGGGCCGCCAAACTCACCCGGCGGGAGACTGATATTATGAACAACCAGCAGTGTGGGCTTTTCATCCTCCGGGCGGCAGTCGTGGTGCGGCGAGGGCACATGCCGCGCATCCACCAGCCATCCGTTTTCTAACAACATGCTGGAACTCCTTATGTATGGTGCTGTTACTCGGTTCAGAGTAGCATGTTTCAATATTATGATTCGTTACCAATTTGGAGTTTTATCATGCCGCCTCGCCGTTACAACCCCGACAACCGACGTGAAGCGCTTCTGGAACGTATTAGTATGGATATTCCGGCAAGTGTTGCCCATGCCCTGAAAGAAGATCTGGGCGGTGACGTCAGCGCCGACAGGGATATTACCGCACAATTATTGCCAAAAGAGACTCGCTCACATGCGGTCATTATTACGCGCGAAGAGGGCATTTTTTGCGGTAAGCGTTGGGTTGAAGAGGTCTTTACCCAACTGGCAGGCGATGAGGTGCAGATCACCTGGCATGTCGACGACGGTGATGCAATTACGGCAAATCAGCCGCTGTTCGAACTTGATGGACCTTCCCGCGTACTGCTGACCGGCGAACGAACCGCGCTGAACTTCGTGCAGACGTTGTCCGGCGTGGCAAGCGAAGTGCGTCGCTACGTTGACCTGCTGGCGGGTACCCGCACGCAGTTGCTGGATACCCGCAAAACGCTACCAGGTCTGCGCACTGCGTTGAAATACGCGGTGCTCTGTGGCGGCGGTGCAAACCATCGTCTGGGGTTGTCTGACGCGTTCCTGATTAAAGAAAACCATATCATTGCCTCGGGATCCGTGCGTCAGGCGGTCGAAAAAGCCTTCTGGCTGCATCCGGATGTGCCCGTCGAAGTGGAAGTCGAAAACCTGGAGGAGCTGGAGCAGGCTATCAAGGCCGGCGCCGATATCATCATGCTTGATAACTTCGAAACCGAGCAGATGCGCGAGGCGGTAAAACTGACTAACGGCAAAGCCCAGCTTGAAGTATCCGGCAACGTGACGTTTGATACGATCCGTGAATTCGCCGAGACCGGCGTTGATTTCATCTCCGTTGGGGCGCTGACCAAGCACGTTCGCGCCCTCGACCTCTCGATGCGCTTCAAATAATGATCCTCCCCTCTCGTTGCGGAGAGGGGAAATTCACTCCCGCTCGCAAAACCATTGCCCTACCCTGCAACACGCCACGAATTCCCTGAAAGCCCCTTCACGTTCTTTTTTTTGCCCCTCGTTTCTGCGCTGTCTCACTGCCAGAGTAGCCCTACTTAACGTAAGGAGCAGACATGGACAGACAACAAGGATTCACACTCATTGAGCTGATGGTGGTGATCGGCATTATTGCCATTCTGAGCGCCATCGGCGTTCCCGCGTACCAGAACTACCTGCGAAAAGCAGCATTGACCGATATGCTGCAAACCTTCATTCCCTACCGTACCGCCATTGAGCTTTGCGCCCTGGATCACGGCGGCGTGGAGAGCTGTGACGGAGGCAGTAATGGCATCCCGTCCCCCACCACTACCCGCTACGTTTCAGGCATGAACGTGGCGAAAGGCGTCGTGGCCTTAACCGGCCAGGAGAGCCTTAACGGGCTGGAGGTGGTCATGACGCCACAATGGAATGATGGCAACGGCATGACGGGGTGGACGCGTGACTGCAACATCGGTACCGACAGCGCGCTCAAGCAGGCCTGTGAAGACGTTTTCCGCTTCGACACCCACTGAGGAGCGGATGATGAATACCGATCAGCTTGTCGCACTTTGTCTGCGTCATCATGCCCTTCTGCTGAGCAGCGATAGCGACATGATTAGCATTGCCGTCGTGGGAAACCCCGGCCCTGAACTGATGGAAGCCCTGCGTTTCGCTACCCAGAAACGGATTGATATCGAGTGCTGGAGCGCCGAGCGCATGGAAAAGCACCGGCAGTTAACCACACAAACGCATCTGCCCGTCGTTACGCCGACACACTCAGCGGTGGATATTCTCAACCACACGCTGCAGCAGGCGATAAACCAACGCGCTTCTGATATTCATATTGAACCAATGGAGCAAACTTGCCAGATTCGCCTGCGCATCGACGGCGTGCTTTGCCCGCAGCCCCCACTGTCAGCCGCGCTGGCCACCATGCTCAGCGCCCGGTTAAAAGTGCTGGGTAACCTCGATATTGCGGAGCGCCGCTTACCGCAGGACGGTCAGTTTACGATTGAGCTGGCAAACGAGCCGGTCTCATTTCGCATCGCCACGCTTCCCTGCAGCGGCGGTGAAAAAATTGTACTGCGCCTGCTGCATCAGGTTCAGCAATCTCTTGAGCCGGAAACGTTGGGGATGAATACTAAACAGCTGGCCGGCTTTAGCGAAGTGCTCCACCAGCCGCAGGGGCTGATTCTGGTTACCGGCCCCACCGGCAGCGGTAAAACCGTGACGCTGTACAGCGCGCTGCAGGCTCGAAACACGCCGGATGTGAACATCTGCAGCGTGGAAGACCCGATAGAGATCCCGCTTGCAGGATTAAACCAGACGCAGATAAACCCGCGTGCGGGCCTCACCTTCCAGACGGTGCTGAGAGCGCTGCTACGTCAGGATCCTGACATCATTATGGTCGGCGAAATTCGTGATGGCGAAACGGCAGAGATTGCCATTAATGCCGCACAAACCGGGCATCTGGTGTTGTCGACGCTACACACCAACTCGACGGCGGAAACCCTGATCCGCCTGCAGCAGATGGGGGTGGCGCGATGGATGATCTCTTCCGCCCTCTCGCTGGTCATCGCCCAGCGGCTGGTGCGCCGTTTATGCCCCCATTGCCGCCAGGAAACCGACAAGCGGGCAGAACTGCCTCGCTCCGTTTGGCCCCGGCCGCTACCGCGCTGGCAACCCACCGGCTGTGAGCGCTGTTATCACGGTTTTTATGGTCGCGTCGCCATTTTTGAAGTGCTCGTCATTGACCAGACACTCCGGCAGGCCATTGCCAGCGGAGCGGGGTCAGAGGTGATAGAGGCCAGCGCCCGTCAGGCAGGAATGACATCCCTTTTCGAACATGGCTGTATGGCTGTTGAACAGGGACTGACCACGCTCGAAGAGTTGCTGCGTATCCTGGGAATGCCCGATGGCTGCTAATCACCTCTGGCGCTGGCGTGCGCTATCCGTTGAAGGAGAGCCCCGAAGCGGGGCTCTGTGGGCAACTGACCGCAATGCGGCTTTCGACAGGCTGATGCGCAAAGCGCTGCATCCTCTGACAATCACCCGCTGCACGCAGAGGTATCGCTGGCGACCACATCACCGCTACGAGGTATTTCACCAGCTCGCCACGCTTTTGCAGGCGGGCCTGACATTGTCTGACAGCCTGCAGATGCTGGCGGATCAGCATCCGATAACGCCCTGGCAGGCACTCCTGCAAAGCCTTGCCGATGAGCTGAGTGAAGGATGCCCTTTTTCTGAGGCGCTGAAGCGCTGGCCCGCGGTATTTAGCCCACTGTATGTGTCGATGGTGAAGACCGGCGAGCTAACCGGGAAGCTGGAGACGTGCTGCCGTGAGCTTGCCCAGCAACAAAAATCACAGCAGCAACTCAGTGCGAAAGTGAAAAAGGCACTGCGTTACCCGATGGTAATCCTGGCGCTGGCGGTACTCGTGGTGCTGGCCATGGTCACTCTGGTCTTGCCCGAATTCGCCGCCATCTACAAAACGTTTAATACCCCGCTCCCGATGCTGACACAAATAGTCATGGGAATGGCAACGTTTATACAGTCCTATGCCCTCGCGCTGTTCGCGGGGCTACTCCTTCCTGTGAGCATCGCCTGGGCTTGGCGGCAGGATCCACGCTGGCAACACGTACTGCTGCATATCCCCGTCATGGGCGCGCTGGCTAAAGGACAAAAGCTGGGGCAAATTTTTACCGTGCTGTCGCTCACGCAGCAGGCGGGCATCGCTTTTTTAAAGGGTCTGGAGAGTGCAGAAGAGACGGTTGAGAGCAGGTACTGGCAGGGGATACTCCGCGCCATCCGGGAAGACATTGAAAAGGGTTATCCCCTTTGGGCATCCTTTCAAAAGGCGGCGGTTTTTACTCCGCTGTGTATTCAGCTATTGCGAACCGGCGAAACGTCAGGTGCGCTCGACATCATGCTGGTAAACCTGGCGCGTCACCACACGGAGCAAACCTTTCAGTCAGCAGATAACCTGGCTGCCGTGCTGGAGCCTGTGCTGCTGATTGTAACGGGTGTGATTATCGGCACGCTGGTGGTGGCAATGTATCTGCCTATCTTCCATCTCGGGGATGCGATGAGTGCGGGATAACGCTGGCACACGGATGTGCGCCAGCTTACGCGATTACAGACTGTTGAAAACGCGGTTTTCCTGTTCCTGAACGCGAATAAAGGTCGTGCGTTTCGTCAACTCTTTCAGGCGGGATGCCCCCACATAGGTGCAGGCCGAACGCAGGCCACCAAGAATGTCACGTGCGGTATTCTCAACCGGACCGCGCAGCGGCAGCTTCACGGTTTTGCCTTCTGCCGCACGGTATTTTGCAACGCCACCCACGTGACGGGTCATCGCCGATTCAGAGCTCATACCGTAGAACAGCATAAATTTCTCACCGTTCTCTTCCACCACGGTACCGCCACTCTCTTCGTGACCTGCCAGCATACCGCCAAGCATCACGAAGTCTGCGCCGCCGCCGAAAGCTTTCGCGACATCACCCGGGGTAGTACAACCGCCGTCACTGATGATCTGGCCGCCCAGGCCGTGCGCAGCATCGGCACATTCAATAACCGCAGAAAGCTGCGGATAACCGACACCGGTTTTGACACGCGTGGTGCACACGGAACCCGGGCCAATGCCCACTTTGACAATATCTGCGCCAGAGAGGATCAGCTCCTCACACATCTCGCCGGTCACTACGTTACCCGCAATGATGGTTTTGTTCGGCCAGGCTTCACGCGCCTTGCTCACGAACTGCACGAAGTGTTCGGAATAACCATTCGCTACATCAATACAGACGAAGTTCAGCGCGGGGTTACTCTTGAGGATTTGTTTGGTCTTTTCGAAATCGGCATCTGAGGTTCCGGTAGAGACCATCACATGCTTCACGACCTCAGCAGAAGCGGATGCCACAAAGGCGTTCCACTCTTCAGGGCTGTAGTGTTTGTGAACTGCCGTGAGGATGTCGAACTGTGCCAGCGCGGTTGCCATCTCGAAGGTTCCCACGGTGTCCATATTGGCAGCGATGATCGGCACGCCAGACCAGGTCTGACCGGAATGTTTAAAGGTGAATTGACGTTCGAGTTCAACGTCTGAGCGACTTTTCAGTGTAGAGCGTTTAGGGCGGATAAGAACGTCTTTGAAACCTAACTTCAGATCTTCTTCGATACGCATGTGCGGATTCCTGGGGTTAGAGGCAAATATGTTAAAAGCACAACTCCAGTGACGTTATCATACGCACTAATACCTGCTCCGCAAGACTGCGAAATTCTCTTTTTTTACGCTACAATCCTATAAATTTACCTGGTAAAAAGCCGGTAAAGAGAGCTAAACATTGGCTGGCACACGTTTGAATTTCAACCAACTGATTTTAATAATGAATAATTCCCAGGATTTGATTTAATGGGGTATACCGTCGCATTAACCGGCGGCATCGGTAGTGGCAAAAGTACCGTTGCGGACGCTTTCGCTCGCCTGGGTATCGCGATTATCGATGCCGATATCATTGCCCGTCAGGTGGTAGAACCGAATACACCCGCGTTAAAGGCCATTGAAGAACATTTTGGCCCGGCCATCATCAATGCGGACGGCACGCTAAATCGCCGGCAGCTTCGCGAATGCATTTTTTCCGATTCTGCGGAAAAGGTCTGGCTTAATGCCCTGCTCCACCCCATTATCCACCAGGAAACCCAGCGTCAGATTGCCGCCGCCCGCTCACCGTATGTGCTGTGGGTAGTTCCGTTGCTGGTAGAAAATCAGCTGCAGAAGAAAGCCGATCGGGTTCTGGTCATTGATGTCCTTCCCGAAACGCAAATCCAGCGAACCATGACGCGCGATCGCGTCTCGCGCGAACATGCCGAACAAATTCTTGCCGCTCAGGCCACGCGCGATCAGCGCCTGGCCGTTGCGGATGATGTTATTGATAATAACGGCGCACCAGATGCCATTGCATCGGATGTTGCCCGTCTGCACGCGCAGTATTTGACCTTCGCCGCGCAGGCCGTTGCACAGGAAAAACCATAATGTCGACTCACATCCTTTTTGAGCATCCGCTTAACGAAAAAATGCGTACCTGGCTGCGTATCGAATTTCTTATTCAACAACTCTCGCAACATCTGCCTGTCAACGATCACGCCACTGCGTTGCACTTCTTCCGCAATGTGGGGGACCTGCTGGATGTGATTGAGCGTGGAGATGTCCGCACCGAATTACTGAAAGAACTCGAGCGTCAGCAGCGTAAACTGCAGGCATGGGCGGAAGTCCCGGGTGTTGATCAAAGCCGTATCGATTCCCTGCGTCAGCAGTTAAAAAGCAGTAGCAGCACGTTAATGGCTGCCCCTCGCGTTGGCCAGTTTTTGCGTGAAGATCGCTTGATTGCCCTGGTACGCCAGCGCCTGAGTATTCCCGGTGGATGCTGCAGCTTTGACCTGCCGACGCTTCATATGTGGCTGCACATGCCGCAAACGCAGCGTGATGCGCAGGTGAATATCTGGCTGGAAAGCCTGGAGCCGATGCACCGGACGTTATCGCTGATCCTCGATCTTATCCGTAACTCTGCGCCGTTCCGCAAGCAGACCAGCCTGAACGGTTTTTACCAGGATAACGGGGACGATGCCGATCTACTGCGACTGAACCTTTCGCTCGACGTGCAGCTTTACCCGCAAATTTCCGGGCATAAGAGCCGTTTTGCGATTCGCTTTATGCCGCTGGACAGTGAAAATGGCACCGTGCCGGAACGCCTCGATTTTGAACTGGCCTGTTGTTAAGGAGTGCCAATGTCTGACGTAACCATCGTAAACTGCCCAACCTGTGGCAAAAGTGTTGTCTGGGGCGAAGTGAGCCCATACCGCCCATTCTGCTGTAAACGCTGTCAGTTAATTGACCTGGGCGAATGGGCGGCGGAAGAGAAACGCATTCCGAGTGAAGGCACTCTTTCGGACAGCGATGACTGGAGTGAAGAACAGCAGTAAATTAAACGCCCTGCACTAACCGGGTAATCACAGGCTCATTTGCCGGCGGGAATTTGTCGGCATCGCTTGCCTGCAGTTCAACCCAGTTACCCGGTTGCCCCTCTTTGCCCCAGGGATCCCCCTCCCAGTTTTCCACCAGCCAGAACCAAAGCGTAATGTGACGATCGGGAAACTGGTATTCGAGCTTGTCAAACAGCGTTGCGCCAAGCGGGGTGATCCCCACTTCTTCCTGAAGCTCACGGATCAGCGCCTGTTCCGGCGTTTCGCCTGACTCGATTTTCCCGCCCGGAAACTCCCATTTGTTCGCCATATGGGCGTCGGCGGCGCGCTGGGTGATAAAGAACTGGTTTTGCGGGTTGCGAATAATCCCGACGGCAATTTGCAGTATTTTCATATTGTCACTTCCATAAAAAAGGCGCAGATTTCTGCGCCTTTTTGTTTTGTTATGAATTTAGCTCAGACGACCGTGGCACGCCTTGTATTTTTTACCGGAACCACACGGGCACGGATCGTTGCGGCCAACTTTACGATCGCCAGTCTGGGCCGCGATCGCTGCCGCAGCTTCGCTCTCGTCAGTCTGGTGGCTCAGCTGTTGCATCTGTGCCAGACGCTCAGCTTCTTCACGGCGCTGTTGCTCCATTGCTTCCACTTCTTCCGGCATGCGTACCTGAACTTTGCTCAGGGTGCTGATCACTTCATACTTCAGTGACTCCAGCATGGACGCAAACATGGCGAAGGATTCACGCTTGTACTCCTGCTTCGGATCTTTCTGCGCGTAACCACGCAGGTGGATACCCTGACGCAGGTAGTCCATCGCCGCCAGGTGCTCTTTCCACAGGGAGTCCAGCGTTTGCAGCATCACGCCTTTTTCGAAGTGACGCATCATCTCAGCGCCAACGACTTCTTCCTTACGCTTGTATACGTCCAGCGCGGTTTCGAAAATACGTTCACGCAGGGTCTCTTCGTGCAGCTCAGGCTCTTTGTCCAGCCACTCTTTGATTGGCAGTTCGAGGTCGAAGTCGTTTTTCAGGCGTTCCTGCAGACCTTCGATATCCCACATTTCTTCCAGAGACTGCGGTGGAATATGCGCGTCGATAGTCGCTTTGAATACATCTTCGCGAATGCTGTTGATGGTGTCGCTCACGTCGGACACGTCCAGCAGTTCGTTACGCTGGGTATAGATGGCACGACGCTGGTCGTTGGCCACATCATCATATTCCAGCAGCTGCTTACGAATATCGAAGTTGCGGCTTTCCACTTTACGCTGGGCGTTAGCAATCGCTTTGGTGACCCACGGGTGTTCAATGGCTTCGCCAGGTTTCATACCCAGTTTACGCATCATGCCAGAAACACGGTCGGAGGCGAAAATACGCATCAGCGCATCTTCCATAGACAGGTAGAAGCGGGAAGAACCGGCATCGCCCTGACGACCCGCACGGCCGCGCAGCTGGTTATCGATACGACGAGATTCATGACGTTCGGTACCAATGATATGCAAACCACCGGATGCCAGCACCGCGTCATGGCGTACCTGCCAGTCCGCTTTAATCTGAGCAATCTGCTCCGGCGTTGGGTTTTCCAGCTCGGCAATCTCTGCCTGCCAGCTACCACCCAGCATAATGTCGGTACCACGACCCGCCATGTTGGTGGCGATTGTTACCGCTGCCGGGTAACCCGCCTGCGCAACGATATCCGCCTCTTTGGCGTGGAATTTGGCGTTCAGTACGTTGTGTTTGATGCCCGCTTTGGTCAGCTCATTGGAAACCACTTCGGATTTCTCGATGGAGATTGTCCCCACCAGCACCGGCTGGCCATTAGCGGTACGATCGCGAATATCTTCAATGATCGCCTGAATTTTTTCCGCTTCGGTCATGTACACCAGGTCCGGCATATCCTTACGGATCATTGGACGGTTGGTTGGAACGACCACGGTATCCAGTTTGTAGATGGAGCTGAATTCAAATGCTTCGGTATCTGCAGTACCGGTCATCCCCGCCAGCTTCTCGTACAAACGGAAGTAGTTCTGGAAGGTAATAGAGGCCAGCGTCTGGTTTTCATTTTGAATATCAACGCCTTCTTTGGCCTCAACGGCCTGGTGCAGACCGTCAGACCAGCGACGCCCCTGCATGGTACGGCCAGTGTGCTCATCAACGATGATAACTTCACCGTCTTTCACGATGTAGTCGACATCGCGGGTGAACAGCGCGTGGGCACGCAGCGCGGCAGTGACGTGGTGCATCAGCATAATGTTAGTCGGAGAGTACAGAGACTCGCCCTCTTCCATGATGCCTTCAGCCACCAGCAGCTCTTCAATTTTCACCAGACCGCGTTCGGTCAGGTTCACCTGCCGCGCTTTTTCATCGACAGAGAAGTGACCTTCACCCTGGAAGGTGTCGGAATCTTCTTTCTCCTGACGCAGCAGGTGCGGAATGATTTTATCGACTTTACGGTACATCTCGGAGCTGTCTTCAGCCGGGCCGGAGATGATCAGCGGGGTACGCGCTTCATCGATCAGGATGGAGTCCACCTCATCCACCAGCGCATAGTGCAATTTACGCTGCACACGCTCTTCAGGACTAAACGCCATGTTGTCACGCAGGTAGTCGAAGCCGTATTCGTTGTTGGTACCGTAGGTGATGTCCGCGTTATAGGCTTCACGTTTGGCGGGTGCCGGCAGACCGGACATGTTGATGCCAACGGTCATGCCCAGGAATTCGAACAGGGGACGGTTGTTTTCGGCATCACGCTGTGCCAGATAGTCGTTGACGGTAACGACGTGAACGCCTTTACCGGTCAGTGCGTTCAGGTAGGCGGGCAGCGTTGCGGTCAGGGTTTTACCTTCACCGGTACGCATTTCCGCGATACAGCGCTCGTTAAGCACCATACCACCCAGCAGCTGAACGTCGAAGTGACGCATGCCAAACACACGTTTACTGGCCTCACGCACAACGGCGAAGGCTTCCGGGATCAGGCTTTCCAGCGTTTCGCCTTTTTCAAGACGCGCGCGGAATTCTACGGTTTTCGCTTTCAGCTCGTCATCAGAGAGCTTCTCCATCGCCGGCTCCATGCCATTGATGACGGTAACAGCTTTGCGCATACGGCGCAGGGTACGATCGTTACGACTACCAAAAACTTTTGTTAACAATTTGATTAGCATAATAAATTCTCAAACGCCCCAGGTTGGGCAGATAAATTAAGGTATTGAAAAAAGGTTAATTTAGCTGAGGCGTTGAGGCCCGGCGCGGATGCCGTGAGCCTGGCTAATCCATGTCGAAACGGAGAAGCTCGCAGGAGGAACGTGCGCGATTTGCGAGGTCTGACGCACCATGACGGGTGGCTGACTGTCCTGCGTAAGCAGCGCGTTAAGCGTGTCCAGCAGAGCAAGATGCTGCGCCTGTACCGGCAGCGTCTCTTCAGCAACAGGCAGTGCCTGCGGAGCCATCGCAAATGACAGATGGCGAATAACGGTACGAATCGCATGCTGGTGCCAGTAATCCACCGAGAAATTCGGGCGGCGATTGGCTTCAAGCCACGCCAGGTTAGTAAAATTAACCCGCGTGTTGAGATCGTGTTTGGTTGTGGAGGTCTTCGTCGGCGTCGCCGCTTCCGCACTGTTGCTGAGCGCAGGCAAGCCGAAACTCGCCGCGACCATCCCTAATAAGAGATGCGGCCAGAAGTAACGTCTGCCAAATTGTCGCCAGCGCGTCAGTATTCCGCTCAATTGCTCCACCACATTAAGCCAGCCTTCAAAAGGCTGAATTCAATTATTCTTTTAAGCGCCCAGATATTACCACTAAAGCCAATACACAGCAGCAGGAATGACGTATTGCTGCGGGGAAAAACGGTCAAGAATGCAGCTAACGCACAGATTTTCTGCACCGGGCAAACGAGAAGTGACGCTGGGGCAAATAAATGAAGAGGGGTAAAAATAAAAACGACTGGTCTCCCTGGTCGGAGAGAGTACCAGGTTAACCAGTCGATTTTTTACGAAACGGCTTTAACCGTTACGCCAGTACCGTGTTTGGTGCTTTGAAGGCCAGCGGCAGCTCAGCTTCGTCTTCAAAGGTCACATATTCCCAGGCTTCCTGTTTTGCCAGGACTGCCTGCAACAGTTTGTTGTTCAGTGCATGACCGGATTTAAACGCGGTAAATGCACCAATGATGTTGTGACCACACATAAACAGGTCGCCGATAGCATCCAGCATTTTGTGACGAACGAATTCATCTTCAAAACGCAGACCGTCTTCGTTCAGTACGCGATAATCGTCAACAACGATGGCACAATCGAAGCTGCCGCCCAGGCACAGACCACGGGACTGCAGATATTCGATATCACGCATGAAGCCAAACGTACGGGCACGGCTGATCTGGCGCATAAACGCATCAGCAGAGAAGTTCATCGCATAGCGTTGGGTGCTGGCATCAATCGCCGGATGGTTAAAATCGATGGTAAAGTCCAACGAGAAACCATTGTACGGTTTGAATTCAGCCCATTTGTCGCCATCTTCGACGCGAACGGTCTCTTTGATACGAACAAATTTTTTCGCGCAGTTCAGTTCTTCGATGCCGGCATCCAGCAACAGATAGACGAACGGAGCAGCACTACCATCCATGATCGGGATTTCTGGCGCATCGACTTCAACCATAATGTTGTCGATACCCAGACCCGCCAGGGCGGCGTTCAGGTGCTCTACGGTAGAAATCCGCACGTCATGCTCGTTCACCAGACAAGTACAGAGCATAGTATCACGCACAGATTTGGCATCGGCCGGAAAGTCTACCGGTGGATTCAAGTCGGTGCGACGATAGATGACCCCGGTATTGGCCGGCGCAGGGCGTAACGTCAGTGTGACTTTCTTGCCGGTATGTAAACCGACACCAGTCGCCTGAACGATACGTTTAAGTGTCCTTTGTTTGATCATCGTATAATCTCGCCAAATTAACTATCCAACCGAAAGTGTATATCACTGACGGTGGGCCAGTTTAGCACAAAGAGCGAAAATCCCCAAATTCCAGCCAATTCTTAGTCAGCTTGCTTGCGCAGGAACGCCGGGATATCCAGATAATCTGGCTCTTTCGCCGTTTGCGGAGTGGGGTCGTTAACCACTTTCGCGGCCGGTTTCTGCTCCTGAGTCAGAGGAGACATACCGTGCTGCTGGTAACGATCCATAACCGGCTGCTGAGTCTGTTTGTTGGTCACCAGGGTGATCTCAGGACGCTTGTCCATACCGATACCGGTAGCAACAACAGTAACACGCAGCTCGTCGTTCATTTCCGGGTCAAGGGAAGTACCGATTACCACGGTAGCGTTGTCAGAGGCGAACGCACGGATAGTGTTACCCACGGTTTCAAACTCATCCAGACGCAGGTCGAAGCCAGCGGTAATGTTGACCAGCACGCCGCGCGCACCAGACAGGTCGATATCTTCCAGCAGTGGAGAAGAGATAGCCATTTCAGCCGCTTCTTCTGCACGGTCTTCACCGCTTGCCACGCCAGAGCCCATCATCGCGTAGCCCATTTCGGACATCACGGTACGAACGTCTGCAAAGTCAACGTTCATCAGACCCGGACGGGTAATCAGTTCAGCGATACCCTGCACCGCGCCTTTCAGCACGTCGTTGGCTGCGCCAAAAGCGTCCAGCAGAGAGATACCGCGACCCAGAACTTTCAACAGTTTGTCGTTCGGGATGGTAATCAACGAGTCCACGTGCTTGGACAGTTCAGTGATCCCCTGCTCCGCGAAAGCCATACGCTTCTTGCCTTCAAAGTTGAAAGGCTTGGTCACGACAGCAACGGTCAGGATACCTAAATCTTTCGCTACTTCAGCCACAACAGGTGCTGCGCCGGTACCCGTACCGCCACCCATACCCGCTGCGATAAAGACCATGTCCGCACCTTCCAGTGCAGCGCGCAGGGCCTCACGATCTTCTTCAGCCGCATTACGACCGACTTCCGGGTTAGCCCCAGCGCCCAGCCCTTTGGTGATGCCACCGCCGATCTGGATAGTCTGGCCTACAGCCGTCTTACGCAGTGCCTGTGCATCGGTGTTAACTGCAAAGAACTCAACACCTTCAATGCGTTCACGCACCATATGCTCTACGGCGTTACCGCCGCCGCCACCGACGCCGATGACTTTAATCACCGCGTCGTTGGTCAGTTCCATAGGTTCAAACATAATTTCTCTCTCCGTTGTGCCTGTCGCCCGAGACCGCTAATTCTCTCCGGTCTCTTAAAAAAATTAAAACTCTTTTCGCAACCAGTTGTTCAGTCGTTTGACCCACGACCCAACTGAGACGCGTTTTTCCACTTCTGCTTCACCACTGAGATGAGATTCTTTCCCGTAGTGGAGCAGGCCCACGGCCGTTGAATAGTACGGCTCCTGAGCATAATCCGTTAAACCGGTGATATTCAGCGGAGCACCGATACGCACTTGCGTATGGAACACGCGCTGAGCGCAGGCCGCAAGACCTTCAATTTGCGCTGCCCCGCCGGTTAATACAATCCCCGCTGCAAGATGATGTTTCACGCCCTGCTGGCGAAGCTGTTCCTGTAACTGCAAAATCTCTTCGTTGACCAGGTTAAGCAGCTCGGTATAACGCGGCTCAATGACCTCTGCCAACGTCTGGCGCTGCAGGCTGCGCGGTGGACGTCCGCCCACGCTCGGCACTTCAACGCTCTCATCTTTGCCAACGATAGACCCCAGCGCACAGCCGTGGCGTACTTTAATCGCTTCTGCATCACTCGGGGGCGTACCAAAAGCGTAAGCAATATCGCTGGTCACAACGTTCCCGGCATACGGGATCACTTTGGTGTGGCGCAGCGCACCGCCGGTATACACGGCCATGTCCATTGTACCACCACCAATATCGACCACACAGACACCCAGTTCACGTTCATCTTCGGTCAGCACGGAATAGCTCGCTGCAAGACCGGCGAAAATGAGTTGGTCAACTTTCAGGCCACAACGTTCAACGGCTTTTACAATGTTCTTCGCCATATCGTTGTGACATGTGATCAAGTGCACTTTTGCCTGCATACGTACGCCGGAAAGACCGACCGGGTTTTTGATCCCTTCCTGGTAGTCAATCGCATACTCCTGCGGGATCACGTGCAGCACGCGATGCTCATCGCGAACGCGCACGGATTTCGCCGTATGCACAACGTTTTCAACGTCTTCCTGCGTCACTTCTTCTTCGGAAATCGGCACCATGCCGATTTCGTTCTGGCAGCTAATGTGCTTACCCGAAAGCGCCAGATAAACAGAGGAAATCTGGCAATCTGCCATCAATTCAGCCTGATCGATGGCGCGCTGTACGCACTTCACCACCGACTCAAGATCGTTAACCCCACCTTTATCCATACCACGGGACGGGCAACTGCCCACGCCAATGATATTGACCATACCGTCGGGCAGAACTTCCCCTACTAAAGCGGCAACCTTCGCGGTGCCAATCTCCAGTCCAACTACCAGTTTTCTGTCCGTCGCCTTGATCATTGTTGTTCTGCCTGTACCTGTGCCTGATTCTGTTGCTGATTAGGTTCCTCGACCGGAGCCGGTTCCCAACCGACTGCTGCGCCTGAGTCATAGCGCAAATCAACGTAGCTTATCCGTTTGCCGTCAGTCTGTGCCTGCTGCTGTAAAACCGGGTAAAGTTCTACAAATCGCGCCAGACGTTTCATTGTGTCCCCGCGACCCAGGTTGAGCTTAATGCCATTCGTTAACGTCAGTTGCCAGGAGCGGCGCGCCGTCATTGCAGCATCTTTTAGCGTAAACCTGTCCTTCGCCAACACCTGCCCCATTTCACGAAAACCTTGTAACACTTCGTTTTCGCTACCTTCCGGGCCATACAACATCGGTAAATTTTGCTTGTTGACACGATCGGCCGGGACGCTGAAGGAATTTCCGTCTACGTCAACCATGTGCTGATCATTCCAACGCGCAATGGGCACATATTCAACCAGATGAATCTTCAATTCATCAGGCCATTGCTTTCTGACACTCGCCTGTTTTATCCATGGCAGACGTTCAATCTGACTCTGGATAATATTGACGTCCTGCGTCATAAAGGTGCCAGGCGATCCCAGCGCCAGAATTGTCTGGCGAATGTCATCGTTACGGGTGTAATGACGCTCACCAGTGACCACCAGCTTCGAAAGCGGCAACCGTTGCGCATCTTCCATCCAGCCCAGAACCATCCAGCCGCTGATAAACACGGTGCACAGCACCCCGAGCAGGAAAATAATACCTGCAAGACGCGTTCCATTACTCCGGCGTGAAGAAGAGTATTCTTCTTCGTCATCGCGGTTGCGCGTGTTCAATGCAGCCTGAGACATATCAGCCCGCCTGGTCCAGAATACGTACGACTAATTGCGAGAAGCTCATCCCCGCCTGACGCGCTGCCATCGGCACAAGGCTGTGGCTGGTCATTCCCGGAGAAGTATTTGCTTCCAGCAGATAAAATTGTCCATCACTGTCGAGCATCACGTCGATGCGGCCCCATCCACGGCAACCCAGAACATGCCAGGCTTTAACCACCAGGGACTGTAAATCGGTTTCACGCTCAGCTTCAAGACCACTTGGGCAGAAATATTGCGTCTCATCAGAGAGATACTTCGCCTCATAATCATAGAAGGTTCCGGCCGGTTGGATACGAATTGACGGTAAAATTTCTTCGCCAAGCATCGCGACGGTAAACTCCGGCCCGCTGAGCCATTTTTCAATCAGAACTTCTTCATCATGTTGAAATGCCAGGGCTAAAGCGGAAGATAAATCCTCAGTTTTCTCAACTTTGGACATCCCAACGCTCGACCCTTCGCGGCTGGGCTTTACAATAACCGGTAAGCCCAGCTCAGCAATGCGTGCATTAACGCTATCGGAGAGGCCCATTTCAAATTCGCGACGCGTCAGGGCAACCCAGGGGGCAACGGGTAAACCCGCGCCCTGCCACAGCACTTTGCTGCGCAGTTTATCCATAGAAATGGCGGAGGCCATCACACCGCTGCCGGTGTACGGCATGCCGGTGAGTTCCAGCAGCCCCTGAAGAGTGCCGTCTTCGCCACCACGGCCATGTAACGCGATAAAGACTTTATCGAAGCCCATCGCCTTTAACTGGGTTACGTCAGTCTCTTTCGGATCGACCAGGTGCGCATCCACACCCCCTTCACGCAGGCCCGCCAGTACAGCGGCACCTGAATTCAGGGAAACCTCGCGCTCGGCGGATGTGCCGCCAGACAGGACAGCAATCTTATCAGCCATGATGCTCATCCTCCTGAGTTTGCGGCTTCAGTTTGATTTCAGCTAAGGTACGGGCGATTTTGCCGATATTTCCCGCGCCCTGAATCAGAATTAAATCGTTGCCGGTCAGCACCGGGGCCAGAATTTCAGCCACCTGGGCAGGATCGGAAACCAAAATAGGGTCTACTTTACCGCGTCCGCGGATGGTACGACATAAAGAACGGCTGTCTGCACCAGGAATAGGAGTTTCGCCCGCTGCATAAACATCCAGCATCAGGAGCGTATCCACCTGTGACAGGACGCTGGCGAAATCGTCATACAGGTCACGGGTACGCGTGAAACGGTGCGGCTGGAAGATCATGACCAGATTTTTTTCTGGCCAGCCCGCACGCGCAGCTTTGATCGTCGCGTCCACTTCCGTCGGGTGGTGACCGTAGTCATCAACCAGCATGGCAGTACCGGGTTTACCGTTCACCGCCTCCAGCGGGTATTCACCGAGGAAGTCGAAGCGACGCCCGGTTCCCTGGAAGCTTTCCAGTGCACGAAGAATGGCTTCGTCATCAATGCCTTCTTCTGTCGCCACGGCCACTGCCGCTGCGGCATTCAGGGCGTTGTGACGCCCTGGTGCATTCAGGGTGACATGCAGCAGTTCTTTGTCCTGACGCGCCAGGGTGAAATGCCCCTGCGCACCCAGCTGTTTGTAATCTTCCACGCGGACATCAGCGTCTTCGCTGAAGCCGTAAGTCGTGATTTGACGTCCGACGCGCGGCAACAGCTCGCGAATCACCGGATCGTCTACACACATTACCGCGCGTCCATAGAACGGCAGGTTGTGCAGGAAATTAATAAAGGTCTGCTTTAAGTTCTCGAAGTCGCCCTGGTAAGTATCCATATGGTCGGCTTCGATATTGGTGACGATGGCGACCATCGGCTGCAGATGCAGGAACGACGCATCGCTCTCATCCGCTTCGGCAATTAAATAACGGCTGTGTCCGAGACGCGCATGTACGCCTGCCGCTTTTACCAGACCACCATTGACGAACGTCGGGTCGAGGCCCGCTTCCGCATAAATGCTGGAGACCATCGCCGTGGTGGTGGTTTTGCCGTGGGTGCCGGCAATCGCAATGCCATGTCGAAAACGCATCAACTCCGCCAGCATTTCCGCACGGCGGATCACCGGAATACGCGCTTCGTGCGCGGCCACGATTTCCGGGTTATCAGAGGAGATGGCGCTCGACACGACCACCACGCTCGCATCGCGCACGTTTTCCGGGCGATGATTGAAATAGATAGTCGCCCCAAGCGACGCCAGCTGCTGCGTAACAGGGTTTGGCGCCAGGTCAGACCCGCTGATCTGATAGCCTTCGTTAGCTAACACTTCGGCAATACCGCCCATGCCAGCACCACCGATGCCAACAAAGTGAATGTGCCGGACGCGACGCATCTCGGGCACGATAGAACGCAGTTTTGCCAGTTGTTGTGTATTCATTCTCTAAACGCCATCGACTACTTAAAAAATTCGTGCAGCGCAACACGCGCTGCGAGGGTTAAGCCTGGGCTGCCAGGCTCACTTCTTTTGCCACCCGTTCCGTTGCATCAGGAATAGCGGTCGCGCGTGCGCGTTGCGCCATCTCCAGTAATGCCTCTCTGTTCCAGCCCGCCAGGGTGGTGGCGACCGCATCGGCGGTAAATTGTGGCTGTTCAAATATTTTCGCGGCGCCGGCTTTCTCAAGCGGCAGCGCATTCCAGTACTGCTGTCTGTCTTTGTGCTGGAACGGCACAAACAGAGCCGGCAACCCGGCGGCGGCAATTTCGCTCACCGTCAATGCGCCAGAGCGGCAGACCACGACATCGGCCCAGGCATACGCTGCGGCCATGTCGTCGATAAATTCCGTCACTTTATGCTGCGGCTGGCCTTCATCGGCGTAAGCCTGCTCAACCATCTGCTGAGCACCTTTTCCGCTTTGGTGCCAGATTGTCACCGCATCACCCAGCTTTGCTGCAACCTGCGGCATCGTCTGGTTTAAAATGCGTGCGCCCTGAGAACCGCCAACGACCAGCACACGGACCGGCCCTTCACGACCCGCCAGGCGCGCATCCGGTAATGGCAGCGCCAGCACGTCTACGCGCACCGGGTTACCCACCACGTCCGCCTTCGGGAAGGCTCCCGGGAAAGCCTGCATCACTTTGGTGGCAATTTTCGCCAGCCATTTATTGGTCAGACCGGCAATGCCGTTCTGCTCATGCAGCACCACGGGGATGCCCAACGACCAGGCCGCCAGCCCACCCGGACCAGAAACATAGCCGCCCATCCCCAGCACCACATCAGGCTTAAAACGCTTCATGATGGCGCGCGCCTGACGCCAGGCGTTGAAAATACGCACCGGTGCCAGAAGCTGGGCCTTAATGCCTTTTCCGCGTAAGCCGGAAATGCGAATAAAGTCGATCTCGATACCGTGCTTCGGTACCAGGTCGGCTTCCATGCGGTCCGCGGTTCCCAGCCAGCGTACCTGCCAGCCCTGATCCATTAAATGGTGCGCAACTGCGAGCCCCGGGAACACATGTCCACCGGTACCGCCTGCCATCACCATTAACCGCTTCGGTTGATTCATCGTGAACCTCGTGTAAACGCCTGGGCTTTTTCCAGACGCGTTTCATAATCTATGCGTAACAACATCATGATGGCCGTCGACATAATCAGCAGACTGGAACCACCATAACTGATCAACGGCAACGTCAGGCCTTTGGTCGGCAGCATACCCGCTGCGGCCCCGACGTTAACCAATGCCTGGAAACTAAACCAGATACCTATTGAGCAGGCTAAGAAACCTGAAAAGCGGTGATCGATCTCCAGCGCTTTCCGCCCAATCGACATGGCGCGGAAAGCGACGAAGAATACCATTAATAGCGCTAATACCACACCGATATAACCCAGTTCTTCCCCAATAATGGAGAAGATGAAGTCAGTGTGCGCTTCGGGTAAATACTCCAGTTTCTGTACCGAGTTGCCCAGCCCCTGACCCCAGACTTCACCGCGACCAAAAGCCATCAGCGACTGCGTCAGCTGATAACCGCTGCCAAACGGGTCTTCCCACGGGTTCCAGAATGAGGTCACACGGCGGATACGGTAAGGCTCGGCGAGGATCAGCAGCACAACCGCTGAGATACCCATTCCGATGATGGCGATGAACTGCCACAGCTTCGCCCCGGCCAGGAACAGCATTGCCAGCGTGGTGACAAACAGCACGACCACGGTACCAAGGTCAGGCTGCGCCAGCAGTAAGACCGCCAGCACCAGAATAACGCCCATGGGTTTTAAGAAGCCGCGCAGGTTATTACGCACTTCATCCACTTTACGTACCAGGTAGTTAGCCAGGTAGCAGAACAGGGAGAGCTTGGTAAATTCCGCGGGCTGAATACGCAGTGGGCCAAAGGCAATCCAGCGCGATGCCCCGTTTACGGAGCTCCCCACCACCAGTACGATCAGCAGCATAATGATGGAGGCGATCAGCATCGCGGTACTGTGCCGCTGCCAGAACTCCATCGGCAGACGTAATGTCACCAGCGCCAGACAGAACGCCAGGATGATGTACAGGCCATCACGTTTCGCAAACAGGAACGGATCGTTCGCCAGCCGCTGCCCGACAGGCATTGACGCCGAGGTCACCATGATAAAACCAACCGCCGCCAGTCCCAGCGTGAGCCAGAAGAGCGTACGGTCGTACATGACCAGGCTGTCGTTATCTTTTTGACGAGAGCCCATCACCCAGCCTTTGAGTGCCGCAAACACCCACGCCAGAACGCCAAATCCTGGCAGGCGCGGCATTTTCAGGCGAGGGAGAGATAAACGCATCAGCCTAACTCCTTCGCCAGACGGGTAAAGAGATCGCCACGCTGTTCGAAATTCTTGAATTGATCGAGACTGGCGCAGGCCGGAGAGAGCAGCACCATATCACCCGGCTTCACGCGAGGGGCAATCAGCCGCATCGCCTGCTCCATGGTCTCGGTTTGCTCGGCAATGTCAGGACGCAGCTCAGCCAGCTCACTGCCGTCGCGACCAAAGCAGTACAAGCGGATATTATTCCCGGCGAGATACGGTTTCAGCGTGGAGAAATCCGCCGATTTACCGTCGCCACCCAGCAGTAAATGCAGGGTACCTTCAACGTGCAGGCCGTTCAGGGCGGCCTCAGTACTGCCGACGTTGGTGGCTTTTGAGTCATTAATCCAGCGCACACCGTTGTGCTCCAGCGCCAGCTGGAAACGGTGCGCCAGGCCGGTAAAGGTGGTCAATGCTTGCAGGCTGGACGAACGCGGCAGCCCTACGGCATCCGCCAGCGCCAGCGCCGCCAGAGCATTGGTGTAGTTATGCTGGCCGGTAAGCTTCATCTCTTTCACGTTCAGCACTTTCTCACCCTTCACGCGCAGCCAGGTTTCGCCCAGTTGACGGTTAAGATGATAGTCACCCATGGTGATGCCAAAGCTAATGCAGCGATCGTCCGCCCCGCGCACCGGCATGGTCAGGGCATCATCCGCGTTGACGACGCAGACCTTCGCATTTTCATAAATGCGCAGTTTGGCGGCGCGGTACTGCTGCAGACCAAACGGATAGCGATCCATATGATCTTCAGTAACGTTAAGGATCGTCGCCGCGGCCGCACGAAGGCTGGAGGTCGTTTCCAGCTGGAAGCTGGAAAGCTCGAGGACGTACAATTCACAGCCTTTATCCAGCAGCATTAGCGCTGGCAGGCCAATATTGCCTCCCACACCCACGTTCATGCCCGCCGCTTTCGCCATCTCACCCACAAGGGTGGTGACGGTGCTTTTACCGTTAGAGCCGGTAATCGCGATAACGGGTGCCTGCGCTTCACGGCAGAACAACTCAATATCACCGACAATCTCAACGCCCGCATCGGCCGCGGCGCTGAGTGAAGGATGCGCCAGCGCCATACCGGGGCTGGCGACAATCAGATCGGCTGCCAGCAGCCAGTCATCATTCAGACCACCAAGGTGGCGTTCAACCTGTTCCGGCAGTTTATCCAGACCCGGCGGAGAAACACGCGTATCCATTACGCGCGGCGTCACGCCGCGCGCGAGGAAAAAGTCCACGCAGGAGAGGCCTGTCAGCCCCAACCCGATGATAACGACTTTTTTGCCCTGGTAATCTGCCATGATTAACGTACCTTCAGCGTTGCCAGGCCAATCAGCACCAGCATCAGCGAAATAATCCAGAAGCGCACAATCACGCGCGGTTCCGGCCAGCCTTTCAGTTCATAGTGATGGTGAATCGGTGCCATACGGAAGATGCGCTGACCGCGCAGCTTGAAGGACCCGACCTGCAAAATCACTGAAAGGGTTTCAACCACAAATACCCCACCCATAATCACCAGCAGGAACTCCTGGCGCAGCAGTACGGCAATAATGCCCAGCGCGCCGCCCAGAGCCAGTGAACCGACGTCACCCATAAAGACCTGCGCCGGGTAGGTGTTGAACCACAGGAAGCCCAGTCCCGCCCCGACAATCGCCGTACAGACGATAACCAGTTCGCCTGCGTGTCGCAGGTATGGAATGTGCAGATAGTTAGCAAAGTTCATATTACCGGTGGCCCACGCCACCAGCGCAAAACCGGCGGCGACGAAGACGGTTGGCATAATCGCCAGGCCATCCAGACCGTCGGTCAGGTTTACGGCGTTACCGGTGCCCACGATGACGAAGTAGGCCAGCAGAATGTAGAACAGCCCCAGCTGCGGCATCACGTCTTTAAAGAACGGCACCACCAGCTCGGTGGCGGGGGTGTCTTTTCCTGCCAGATACAGCGCGAAGGCCACGCCCAGCGCAATCACCGACATCCAGAAGTATTTCCAGCGGGCGATCAGACCTTTGGTGTCTTTACGCACGACCTTGCGGTAATCATCAACAAACCCAATGATGCCGTAGCCCACCAGCACGGTAAGTACGCACCAGACGTACGGGTTAGAGGGATAAGCCCACAGCAGTACGGAAACAACGATCGCGGTCAGGATCATGATCCCGCCCATGGTCGGCGTACCCCGCTTGCTGAAGTGCGACTCCGGACCGTCGTTACGCACAACCTGACCGAAGGAGAGTTTTTGCAGACGGGCAATCATGCGCGGGCCCATCCACAAAGAGATGAACAGCGCAGTCAGCAGGCTGACAATGGCGCGAAACGTCAGATAGGAAAAGACGTTAAAGCCTGAATAATATTTGACCAAATGTTCGGCCAGCCAAACTAACATGTCCCGTTCTCCTGTAATGCGTGCACAACCTCTTCCATGGCGGCACTACGTGAACCTTTCACTAACACAGTCACAATTTGTTTTTCTGTCATCAATGCCTTAAGGCGTTCAATCAGCGCGGCTTTATCGGCAAAGTGCTCGCCAACACCGCTGGCATGGCTAATCGCCTGGCTCAGTTTTCCGGCGCTCAGCACGCAATCAATACCTGCCGCTTTCGCCGCGTCCCCCACCTGGACATGACAGGCTTCGCTTTCATCACCCAGCTCAGCCATATCGCCCACCACCAACACGCGATAACCTGGCATCTCAGACAACACCTGCACCGCCGCGGTCATTGAGCCGACGTTCGCGTTATAGGAGTCATCCAGAAGCAGTTTGTTTTCCGCAAGCTGGATCGGGAACAGACGCCCCGGCACGGCGTTTAAATTTGCCAGACCGGTTTTAATCGCCTGATGCGACGCACCAACCGCCATCGACAGCGCCGCTGCCGCGAGCGCATTGGCGATATTATGACGACCCGGCAATGGCAGAAGCACCTCAATGCCCCCGGTTGGGGTATTAAGGGTGAATTCCGTGCCATGCGAAGTCACATGAATATTGGTCGCGGTAAAATCACTGTTGGCCGCGTTCGGCGAGAAGCGCCAGGTCTTGCGGGAACCAATGATCTGTTGCCAGTTAAGCCAGTCATTGTTGTCGGCATTCATAATGGCGATACCATCTTCCGGCAGGCCGGTATAGATCTCGCCTTTAGCTTTCGCCACGCCTTCCAGCGAACCAAAACCTTCCAGATGTGCAGCGGCCAGGTTATTCACCAGCGCTGCTTCCGGGCGCGTCAGGCTCACGGTCCAGGCGATTTCGCCCTGGTGGTTTGCCCCTAACTCGATCACGGCAAATTCATGCTCTTTGGTCAGGCGAAGTAATGTCATCGGCACGCCGATATCATTGTTAAGGTTGCCTGCCGTATAAAGCGTATTTCCGCACTGGCTCAGGATGGCCGCAGTCATCTCTTTCACAGAGGTTTTGCCTGATGAACCGGTCAGCGCGACGACGCGCGTCGGTACCTGCTGACGAACCCAGGCCGCCAGCTCGCCGAATGCCAGACGGGTATCTTTCACCACGATCTGCGGCAGATCGACCGCGAGTTTACGGCTGACCAGCAGCGCCCCTGCACCATTCTCCCTGGCCTGTTGTGCAAAATCATGCGCGTCAAAACGTTCGCCCTTCAGCGCCACAAACAGACAACCCGGGGTCACTTTGCGGGTATCGGTCGTCACGGCCTCGATGGTCAGATCGTGACCCAGCAGCTCGCCCTGCAGTACCGCAGCGGCCTGACTTAAGGTGATGCTAATCATGCCACGACTCCCAGCAGACGCGCGGCCGTGACGCGGTCCGAATAATCGAGACGACGGTTGCCAACAATCTGATAATCCTCATGGCCTTTCCCGGCCAGCAGCACAACGTCGTTTTCCTGTGCCTGCATGATGGCGTTGGTCACGGCTTCCGCACGGCCTTCCACCACGCGGGCGCGGCCTGCATCCAGCATGCCCGACAGAATGTCGTTAATAATGGCGCGCGGCTCTTCAGTACGCGGGTTGTCATCGGTCACAACCGGAATATCCGCGAACTGTTCAGCAATGGCACCCATCAGTGGACGTTTGCCCTTATCACGGTCGCCACCGCAGCCAAACACACACCAGAGCTTACCGGTGCAGTGCAGACGCGCCGCTTCCAGCGCTTTTTCCAGTGCGTCCGGCGTGTGGGCATAATCGACCACCACGGTCGGTTTGCCCGGTGCGCTGAACACTTCCATACGGCCACATACCGGCTGCAAACGCTCAGCCGTTTCCAGCAGCGCGTTCATCGGATAACCCAGCGCCAGCAGTGTCGCCAGCGCCAGCAGCAGGTTGCTGACGTTAAACGCGCCCATCAGGCGGCTTTCAATTTCACCGTCACCCCATGAGGAGGTAAAACGAATGGTGGCGCCACTGTCGTGATAATCCACCGCAACCGCCTTCAGCCAGCGGCCGTGGCAGTTCGGGTTGATATGGTCTTCCATCGACACCGCAACCGCATCCGGCAGCTTCGCCAGCCAGCGGCGACCGACTTCGTCGTCAGCGTTGATGATGGCCTGTCCGCTATGGTGGGTGGAGTAGAGCAGCCATTTCGCCGCTTCGTAATGCTCCATATCACCATGATAATCAAGGTGATCGCGGCTCAGGTTAGTGAATACCGAGGCGGCAAACTTCAGCGCCGCCACGCGGTGCTGCACCAGACCGTGGGAAGAGACTTCCATCGCGGCAAAGGTTGCCCCCTGCCCTGCCAGGCCGGCCAGCACGTGCTGTACGTCGACCGCGGAGCCGGTGGTGTTTTCGGTCGGGCTCACTTTGCCCAACAGACCGTTACCGACAGTTCCCATGACCGCACCGGTTTCACCCAGCAGCTGCGCCCACTGCGCCATGAGCTGCGTGGTCGTGGTTTTGCCGTTTGTACCTGTCACGCCCACCAGACGTAGCCGATCGGACGGTTCGTGATAGAAACGTCCGGCCAGCGCAGAGAGACGCTCGTTTAACTGACTGAGATAGATGACCGGCACCCCGTGCATTTCACGGATTTCACCGTCGGTTGCCTCATCTTTAGCCTCAGCAATAATGGCAGCAACACCTTGCGCAATCGCCTGCGGGATATAACGACGCCCGTCCGCCTGATGACCGACCACCGCCACAAAAAGATCGCCAGAAGCAGCCGCACGGCTGTCCAGTACCATCTCTCGCAGTGCTCGCTCCGGTGCATTAGGCACCCACGGAGCGAGAAGGTCGCGCAAATTACGATCTGCCACCTGTACCCTCGCCTTGATTAATTACAAATTCACTTTTCTCGCCCGTTGCCAGCGCATCCGGTTCGATGTTCATGGTGCGCAACACGCCGCCCATGATGGCCCCGAACACAGGCGCGGAAACGGCGCCGCCGTAGTATTTACCCGCCTGTGGATCGTTAATGACGACCACCAGCGCAAAACGCGGATTACTGGCAGGCGCAACGCCTGCGGTATAGGCAATGTATTTGTTGATGTAACGGCCGTCTGGCCCCACTTTTTTCGCGGTACCGGTTTTGATGGCGATGCGATAGCCTTTGATCGCCGCCTTCACGCCGCCGCCGCCAGGCAGCGCCACGCTTTCCATCATATGAACGACGGTACGAACGATGGATTCCGGGAAGATACGCTCACCCGGAACCGGTGGATCAACTTTGGTAATGGACAGCGGACGATAGACGCCATAGCTGCCAATCGTTGCGTAGACTCGCGCTAACTGTAACGGCGTTACCATTAGCCCGTAGCCGAAAGAGAAGGTGGCCCTCTCTATGTCAGACCACCGTTGTTTTTGAGGATATAAGCCACTGCGTTCTCCGACCAACCCCAAATTGGTCGCCTTTCCAAGCCCAAAACGTGAGTAAGTCTCTACTAACGCTGAGGACGGCATCGCTAACGCCAGCTTTGAAACGCCAACGTTACTCGACTTCTGTAAAACCCCGGTCAGGGTCAATTCGCTGTAGCGCGCCACGTCTTTAATCTCGTGGCCGTTAATACGGTAAGGGATCGTGTTCAGGACCGTGTTTTCATTGACGATACCACGCTGGAGCGCCGTCATGACCACCATCGGTTTCACCGTGGAGCCCGGTTCGAACACGTCGGTAATCGCCCGGTTACGCATCGCATCTTTTGCGGTGCCGGTAAAGTTGTTCGGGTTATAGGACGGGCTGTTGGCCATCGCCAGCACTTCGCCCGTACTGACGTCCACCAGCACGGCGCTGCCGGATTCCGCCTTGTTGAAGGCGACGGCGTTGTTCAGCTCGCGGTAGACCAATGCCTGCAGACGCTCATCAATACTCAGCGCCAGGTTGTGTGCCGCCTGACTGTCCGTGGAAGAGATATCTTCGATAACGCGGCCGTAGCGGTCTTTACGAACAATTCGCTCGCCAGGCTGGCCGGTGAGCCATTTATCGAAGCTTTTTTCAACGCCCTCAATCCCCTGGCTATCAACGTTGGTAAAGCCAATGAGGTGAGCGGTTACTTCGCCGGAAGGATAGTAGCGGCGGGATTCTTCACGAAGGTGAATACCCGGCAGCTTCAGCTTACGAATGTAGTCCGCCATGTCAGGGTTGACCTGACGCGCCAGATAGATAAAACGCCCTTTTGGATTGGCGTTGACGCGGGAAGCGAGCTGATCCAGCGGCATTTTCAGGGCATCCGAGAGCGCCTTCCAGCGGTTATCAAGCGTAATGCCACCCGCATCGTGCAGCTCTTTCGGATCGGCCCAGATGGCTTTAACCGGTACGCTCACGGCCAGTGGACGGCCTGAGCGGTCGGTGATCATCCCGCGGGACGTCGACACTTCCTGAACGCGAAGGGAACGCATGTCGCCCTGTCGAACCAGCATGTCAGGGGCGATGATTTGCAACCACGCCACGCGTCCCAGCAGGAAACCCAGCGCCAGTAAAATGCAGCCGCAAAGCAACGCAAAACGCCAACTGATAAAGTTGGCCTGTTCTTCCTGACGTTTTGGTTTAAGCGTTTTTGCCGCTGCTCTCATGCGTCGCGTTTTCCCTTATTTTTGTACTACAATATTTTCCTGAGAAGGATCAACATGCTGCAATTGCAGCTTTTCCGTTGCGATCCGTTCAACCCGGCTGTGATCGCCGAGCGCATTTTCTTCAAGGATCAGGTTTCGCCATTCAATATCCAGCGCATCGCGTTCCAGTACCATCTGCTCGCGTTGCGCAGTTAATAAGCGTGTGTGGTGGGCAGTCGTGACCACCGTGACGGCCGTGACAATGATGCAAATGAACAGACAGAGTGGCAGTTTCCCAAACCGCAAAAGATCGTCGCCGATCACGCCAGGCAAGGCATGGCGCTCGTTGCTTCCTAACGAATCCTTAACTTTGCTTAGGGTCTCTGTCACTCTGCCGATCATGCGTTCGTCCTCTCTGCAACACGCAGCACTGAACTACGGGCGCGTGGATTCTGTGCCACTTCTTCTTCGCCCGGCATCAACTTGCCTAATGCTCGCAACTGACGGCCACCCAGCTTCCTGAGTTGTTCTTCCGTCATCGGCAGCCCCGCTGGAACCTGTGGACCGCGGCTTTGTTCACGCATAAAGCGCTTCACAATGCGGTCTTCCAGCGAATGGAAGCTGATGATGGATAACCGCCCACCCGGGGCCAGCACGTCGAGCGAGCTTTTTAGCGCCAGCTCTATTTCCTCCAGTTCACTGTTTACCCAGATACGAACCGCCTGGAAGGTACGGGTCGCGGGATGTTTGTGCTTATCCTTCACCGGCGTCGCCGCCGCGATCACTTCGGCCAGCTCTTTCGTGCGGGTCATCGGCTCGATGCGGTTACGCTCAACGATGGCGCGCGCGATACGCTTGCCAAAACGCTCCTCGCCGAAGGTTTTGATCACCCAGGCAATATCCGCTTCGTCCGCGGTCTGTAACCACTCGGCGGCAGACTGACCGCGAGTAGGATCCATGCGCATGTCCAGTGGACCATCGCGCATAAAGGAGAAGCCGCGTTCAGCATCATCAAGCTGGGGTGAAGAGACGCCAAGATCGAGAAGGATTCCGTCGATCTTGCCCGTCAGGCCGCGCTCGGCAACATAATCAGCGAGCGCAGAGAAAGGTCCATGCACGATGGAAAAGCGTGGGTCATCGATGGTTTGCGCAACGGCAATCGCCTGCGGATCGCGATCGATTGCCAGCAGACGCCCTTCCGCTCCAAGCTGGGAGAGGATTAAGCGCGAGTGGCCACCGCGACCAAAAGTGCCATCAATGTAGATGCCGTCCGGACGAATATTCAGGCCGTTAACGGCCTCATCCAGCAGCACCGTTTTATGTTTGTAATTTTCCATCATATTTATAGAGACAAGTCCTGCAGCCGTTCCGATAATGTCGCGGAATCAGACTGCTCAGCGTCGATATCTTCCTTGACCTGTTGATACCAGGTCGTTTCATCCCACAGTTCAAACTTGTTGAACTGCCCGACCAGCATCACTTCTTTGGTCAGACCGGCATGTTGCCGTAACACAGGGGCAATCAGTAACCGGCCTGCGCTATCCATCTGACATTCACTGGCATGTCCCAATAACAACCGCTGCACGCGGCGTTCCTGCGGGTTCATGCTCGACAGTCGCGACAGCTTTTGCTCAATAATTTCCCATTCAGGTAAGGGGTAAAGCAGCAGGCAGGGGGAGTTGATGTCAATGGTGCAAACCATTTGACCCGTAGCGTTCTCAATCAGCTGGTCGCGGTATCGGGTTGGTACCGATAAACGCCCTTTGCTGTCGAGATTGACTAACGTAGCTCCACGGAACATGCCAGTCTCACCCCTCCTCACCACTTTAACCCACAAATTCCCACCTAAAGGAGTTTACGGAGCGAGGGAAAAGCTTGTCAAGCCAGGACTCTCCCTATACAGGCCCGAAAGGCCTCTATTTACAGAGATAAACAGTCCTGGTTAATAACTGCACAACTGGCGAGGCAAAATTAACGTTATGAATATTTGTAAGAAAAAAACCGAATATGCACACTAGCGTTAAGGCTCACTCAATATCATCGCAGATAAATATAAAGTGTCAGTTTGCGACGCGGGCAGCATTTTATGACAGATTCTCAGGGGATAACAGCGCCAGATTCACCCCAGGGCTCGCGAAACGCGGCGGTTGCCGTGCAAGCTGGCACAGGAGAAGGAAAAACGTCTGAATATTCATCGCCGGAAGAGGGTTTGTAACAAAATAATACAAAGACAGGCATTTAAAATCGTTTAAACGTCCTTTAAAGGAACCATTAAACGCCAAAATGAATTAAGAAAAATAGCAGAAGGTAAATTCGCAAGAATTATCCTAATTTCTCTACGGGAATTATCCCGGCGAATTATTTCGTCAAAAGGGGGCAGATTTCTCCGCCCCGTCATTTCATTTATGGCGGCTCAAAATTCCGCGATGGTAAAGATTACGTTTAATACGCGTCAGACCCGGCTTCGGTTTACGCGGCTCGTCCAGACTTGCCAGCACAATTTCCAGCACGCGTTCAGCCACATCACGATGGCGTTGAGCCACCGCCAGAACCGGGCACTGGAGGAAGTCGAGCAGCTCGTTATCACCGAAGGTCGCGATGGCCAGGTCGGAAGGCAGTTTACCCTCACGGCGTAAGGTCACATCCATCACCCCCTGCAGCAGAGCAAATGAGGTGGTGAATAGCGCCTGCGGCATCGGGTGCGTTTCCAGCCATTTCTCAAAAAGCTGTGCGGCCGCTTCACGTTCATAGCTGTTGGCATAGAGGTAGTGCACCTCACGGGGATCGTCTTTCCAGGCGGTTCTGAACCCCTGTTCACGCAGGAAGCTGACTGACAGTTCAGGCAGCGCCCCCAGATACAGCACCGTTTCAGCCGGGAAGGTTCTCAGCTCTGCCGCCAGCATCTCGGCATCATCCTGATCGGCACCGACGACGCTCGTGAAATGCTCCCTGTCGAGCGCACGATCCAGCGCCACAATCGGGAATGGGTCGTTCGCCCAGCGCTGATAAAACGGGTGTTCAGGCGGTAAAGAGGTGGAGACGATGATGGCATCGACCTGACGCTGGAGCAGATGCTCAATACAGCGCATCTCGTTGTCGGGCTGGTCTTCCGAGCAGGCAATCAGCAACTGATAGCCACGCTGGCGCGCCTGACGTTCAAGATAGTTGGCGATACGGGTATAGCTGGTGTTTTCCAGATCCGGGATCACCAAGCCAATAGAGCGGGTGCGTCCGGCACGCAGGCCAGCTGCGACAGCATTCGGATGGTAGTTATGTTCACGAACCACCGCCATAACTTTTTCAACGGTCTTATCGCTGACACGGTACTGCTTTGCTTTACCGTTAATCACATAGCTGGCCGTTGTTCGTGACACGCCGGCTAGCCGGGCGATTTCATCCAGTTTCACAATTGCCCCTTAAAAAATGAAAAGAGTCCATGGCCTTGGCAAGGTTATGGTTAAATCTTTTAACATCTAAACGCAGAATAGCCTTCGCGGCAACCGCTTTTATCTCTGTTGTCGGCTGATTACACAAAAAAAAGCCCGGCTTTGGTGACCGGGCAGAAAGAGGCGAACCTTTTAGACAACTAACGCATGATCTTATCGCCGCGTGACAGGCCAACAACGCCCGATCTCGCAACCTCAACAATTTTTGCCACATCCCGCACAGATGCCAGGAAGGCATCCAGCTTGTCACTCGTTCCGGCCAGTTGAACCGTATATATAGAAGGCGTGACGTCTATAATCTGCCCACGGAAGATATCCGTGTTACGTTTCACTTCCTCGCGCCCGTAACCGCTGGCCTGGATTTTCACCAGCATGACCTCTCGCTCAACGTAGGCACCCTGCCCCAGCTCGCTGACGCGCAGAACATCGACCAGCTTATGCAGCTGTTTCTCGATCTGCTCAAGCACTTTGGCATCGCCGACGGTCTGGATGGTCATGCGCGACAGCGTCGGATCGTCAGTCGGCGCAACGGTCAGGCTTTCAATGTTATAGCCGCGCTGTGCAAAAAGGCCAATGACGCGCGACAGTGCGCCAGACTCGTTTTCCAGTAAAACAGATAATATCCGGCGCATATCAGGTTCTCTCCGTTTTGCTTAACCACATTTCATCCATACCACCACCGCGAATATGCATCGGGTATACGTGCTCGGTGCCATCAACAATGACATCCATAAAAACGAGGCGGTTATTTTTAACGTGCTCAAGCGCTTCACCGAGCTTCGTTTCGAGCTCTGCCGGATCGGTCACTCGCATCCCAATATGGCCGTAGGCTTCAGCCAGACGAACAAAGTCCGGCAGTGACGTCATGTAGGACTGAGAGTGACGACCAGAGTAGATCATGTCCTGCCACTGCTTCACCATCCCGAGATAACCGTTATTCAGGTTCAGCACCAGTACCGGCAGCTCATACTGAAGGGCCGTCGACAGCTCCTGGATGTTCATCTGAATACTGCCGTCTCCCGTCACGCAGACGACGGTTTCGTCAGGCAGAGCCAGCTTGACGCCCAATGCGGCAGGCAAGCCAAAGCCCATCGTTCCTAACCCTCCGGAGTTAATCCAGTGGCGCGGTTTATCAAACGGATAATAAAGGGCCGCGAACATCTGATGCTGACCCACGTCAGACGTCACGTATGCCTCGCCTTTCGTCAGCCGCCAGATAGTTTCGATCACCGCCTGCGGCTTAATGCTGTCGCTTTGCGTGTCATACTTCAGGCACTGACGCGCGCGCCATTGTTCGATCTGCTGCCACCAGTCACGGATCTCATCCAGCGGCTGGGAAGGCGGCTCCTGTGCCAGCAGATCCAGCATTTGCTCCAGCACCTGGCGGGCATCACCGACGATCGGCACATCCGCAGACACCGTTTTCGAAATAGAGGTGGGATCGATATCAATATGAAGCACGGTGGCGTTCGGGCAGTATTTCGCCAGATTGTTGGTGGTGCGATCGTCAAAGCGCACGCCGACGGCAAAGATCACATCGGAATGGTGCATCGTCATGTTGGCTTCATAGGTACCGTGCATACCCAGCATCCCCAGAGCCTGACGGTGAGTTGCCGGGAAAGCGCCCAGCCCCATCAGCGACGACGCAACGGGAAGATTGAGTTTCTCGATAAGCTCCCGAAGCTGCCCTTCACAGGCAGAATTGATTGCCCCACCACCGACATAGACTACCGGTTTTTTGGCGGCCAGCAGCGTTTGCAAGGCACGTTTGATCTGCCCCTTGTGGCCCTGCGTCGTTGGGTTGTATGAGCGCATGCTCACCGACTCCGGCCAGACATAAGGAAGCTTGTTCGCCGGGTTCAAGATATCTTTCGGCAGATCGACCACCACCGGGCCGGGACGCCCGCTTGCTGCCAGCCAGAAGGCTTTTTTCAATATCCCCGGGATGTCTTCAGTTTGCTTAACCAGGAAACTGTGCTTCACAACGGGACGAGAAATCCCCACCATGTCGCACTCCTGAAACGCATCGTAGCCGATCAGTGACGTCGCCACCTGGCCGGAAAGAATAACCAGCGGGATAGAGTCCATATACGCCGTGGCAATGCCGGTGATGGCGTTTGTCGCGCCGGGACCGGACGTCACTAATACCACGCCTACTTCACCTGTCGCGCGGGCCAGCCCGTCAGCCATATGCACCGCCGCCTGCTCGTGGCGTACTAAAACATGGTCAATGCCGCCTACCGTATGAAGCGCATCATAAATATCCAGGACTGCGCCTCCGGGATAACCGAACACTTGCTTCACGCCCTGATCGATTAACGATCGGACGACCATTTCCGCGCCAGACAACATCTCCATGCTTTGCCTCCAGGCATTTTGTTATAGACGAGCTGCAGAATTCATTTCCGCACCGTCTTACGACTGGGTTAAACCAATCTTATATTTTGCAGAGTGATCGTTACCTTAACCGCTCGTTATGAGGCAGGCAATTAGCAGACCGGGTGAGCTAAACGGTTCGCAAAGCAGAAAAAACAGGTATTAACGAAGGATATGGTCAATTCATCTGGTATTAGAGGATGAGATGATTAATCATCGCTGAAAAGCGCGTCGATTCAGGAAATCATCTATTTTTGCGATCCAGAGAGCAGTAAGAAAAAATTCACAACAGAATAAAATAACAATAACAGAGAAAAAACCAGGATAAATCACACGCGAAGATGCAATTTATCCTGATGCGCTTATCGACGGCAAATACTGATCAGCAACTCTTCCATCCACTGATGCCCTTTATCCCGACCGGCGGCTTCATGCCAGGAGAGATAGCAGGTACGGCTATTCAGCTTGAGCGGCAACGGCAACATTTGCAGTTGTAGTTGACCGGAAAACTCTTCAGCCAGCCAGCGTGGTGCAATAGCCACCAGATGTGTCTGCGAGACCACGTTCAATACGCTGACCATTGCCATTCCCTGATAAGCAACGCTTGCCTGTTTATCCGCCGTGTCATACCACGGCAGGCTAAAGGAAGCATATCTGTCGAGCGCAACAACAGCATGCTGCTCGCTATAAACGTCACTTTCCCGAAGCGGAGAATTGAGTCGGGGGTGTTTTTTACTGGCGACCAACACCATTTCATCTTTAAACAGCGGAACGCAAGAAAATTCAGGACGTCGAAATTCTTCATATCCCAGAACGAACTCGGTCTCCTGGTAGCGTAACTGATGCTCTGTGTTTTGATTTAAGGATGATTTAAAAACCAGATGGATATTGGGAGCGATCTCTTCAACTTTATTATAAATAATCGACGTCAAATAATTATCTAACGGACTGCAAACACAAAGATTGAATACACGCTCACTGCTTAAAGGTTCAAAGCCTGACCCTGGCAGCTCGTTCTGAACCAGCTGCAACGCCTGACGGATAGAGCCGAATAACTGGAATGCCCGTGCGGTAGGCTGTATTCCTCTCCCGTAACGAACGAATAACTCGTCGTTAAACATAACCTTAAGTCTGGCGACAGCATTACTGACCGCGGGCTGAGACATCCCCAACGTATGGGCCGCCCGGGTGATATTCTGCTCCTGCATGACAGCATCAAATACCGTGAGCAGATTAAGGTCCACTGTACGTAACTGCGGTTTAATCCCATCAGTAGTTTGAGGTTGTTTAATATTAATTTCTGGCACTTCTGACTCCACTGTCACGCTACACTCCCTTTGCCAACGTACTGTAATAATTCCGAAGAATATGATTTACCATGCATATACGATCAGCGAAAGAGAATTATTTTAAATTCGGAAAATATAAAGAACAGTTTAGCGAAAATGACTTTTCGCCACTGACAAACGATAAAATAAACACTACTGCAAATGATATGCTTCACTTTAGGATTTGAATGAAACCATAAACTAGACCAATATACAATCGCCAGCGGGTTAATGATGTCTTAAGTATTATTAAACTGTTATTGCAACCCCGATTAAATAAGTTAACAATCTGTAATAACCATTAGACATCCGAAGTGATAAAAAACATTCACCGCATTTATAACTTAATGATATCAAACCCATTTGCGTCCCATACAATTGGGTAGCGAACTTTTAATTTATTCATCACAATTATATTCAATTATTTCTGCAACCTTTTTCTCAGTCCAAAATTAGACAATTTGTAGGGTCGGAAAAGCAAAACCCAGCACAATTAGCTAAAGCACATATCCTGTCAACCAGGCCAGCCGGGTGCGTTTTTGCCTGCAGGGGTTGACATGCACAGTCGTATCCAGTACCACTAAAAGCATATTGAATTTAACGGAGCACGATTCATGATTCGCACCATTCGTTTCACCGGTCTACTACTACTAAACGCATCCACTTTGCGCGGTAGACTGGCGGGCGAAATTCAGCGTTGAATCGTCACCAGTAAGACTAAAAACCCGCGCCACTGCGCGGGTTTTTTTATGCTCGTAGCAAGGCGCCCTAAGACTGACAAGGACCTAACCCATGAGCCAGCAAGTCATTATTTTCGATACAACTTTACGTGACGGTGAACAGGCATTACAGGCAAGCCTGAGTGTGAAAGAGAAACTGCAGATCGCGCTGGCTCTCGAACGTATGGGTGTCGACGTGATGGAGGTCGGTTTCCCTGTCTCTTCTCCGGGTGACTTCGAATCCGTGCAGACCATTGCGCGTACCATTAAGAACAGCCGCGTCTGTGGCCTGGCACGCTGTGTGGAAAAAGATATCGATGTTGCGGCCGAGTCGTTGAAGGTTGCCGAAGCATTCCGTATTCATACCTTTATTGCAACCTCTCCTATGCACATTGCCACCAAGCTGCGCAGCACGCTGGATGAGGTCATTGAGCGCGCGGTCTACATGGTCAAACGTGCCCGTAACTACACGGATGACGTTGAATTCTCCTGTGAAGATGCTGGCCGTACGCCGATTGAAGATTTGGCGCGCGTGGTGGAAGCTGCCATCAATGCGGGCGCTAAAACCATCAACATCCCGGACACTGTCGGCTACACCATGCCGTTTGAGTTCTCCAACATCATTACCGGTCTGTATGAACGCGTACCAAACATTGATCAAGCGATTATCTCCGTACATACCCACGATGACCTGGGGCTGGCCGTTGGCAACGCCATCGCTGCGGTGCACGCCGGTGCACGTCAGGTAGAAGGCGCGATGAACGGCATCGGTGAACGTGCAGGTAACTGTTCACTGGAAGAAGTGATCATGGCGATCAAAGTGCGCAAAGACATCATGAATGTGCATACCCGCATCAATCACAACGAAATCTGGCGTACCAGCCAGACCGTCAGCCAGATCTGCAACATGCCCATCCCGGCTAACAAGGCGATTGTGGGTACCGGCGCCTTTGCGCACTCCTCCGGTATTCATCAGGATGGCGTACTGAAAAACCGTGAAAACTACGAAATCATGACCCCGGAATCCATCGGCCTGAACCAGGTTCAGTTGAACCTGACCTCCCGTTCCGGTCGTGCGGCGGTGAAACACCGTATGGAAGAGATGGGTTATAAGGACAGCGATTACAACATGGATCAGCTGTACGACGCCTTCCTGAAGCTGGCCGATAAAAAAGGTCAGGTATTCGACTATGACCTGGAAGCGCTGGCCTTCATCAATAAACAGCAGGAAGAGCCTGAGCACTTCCGTCTCGATTACTTCAGCGTGCAGTCAGGCTCCAGCGACATTGCGACTGCCTCGGTCAAACTGGCCTGTGGCGAAGACATTAAGGCCGAAGCGGCAAACGGCAATGGCCCGGTTGATGCCATTTACCGCGCGATTAACCGCGTCACCGAATACGACGTAGAGCTGGTGAAATATGACCTGACGGCCAAGGGCCACGGTGAGAATGCCCTGGGTCAGGTTGATATCGTGGTCACCCACAATGGCCGTCGTTTCCACGGTGTGGGCCTGGCGACGGATATTGTTGAATCCTCCGCGAAGGCGATGGTCCACGTGCTGAACAACATCTGGCGCGCCGCTGAAGTTGAAAAAGAGTTGCAACGCAAAGCTCAGAATAAAGAGAACAACAAGGAAACCGTGTAATGTCGAAGAATTACCATATTGCTGTGTTACCGGGTGACGGTATTGGCCCGGAAGTGATGGCACAGGCGTTGAAAGTACTGGAAGCCGTTCGTTCGCGTTTTGCGATGAAAATCTCCACCAGCCACTATGATGTGGGCGGTATCGCCATCGATAATCACGGTACTCCGCTGCCAAAAGCGACCGTTGAAGGGTGTGAAAATGCGGATGCAGTGCTGTTTGGCTCCGTGGGTGGCCCTAAATGGGAACACCTGCCGCCCGCCGGGCAGCCTGAGCGCGGCGCGCTGCTGCCACTGCGTAAACATTTTAAATTGTTCAGCAACCTGCGTCCGGCGAAGCTGTACCAGGGGCTGGAAACGTTCTGTCCGCTGCGTGCAGATATCGCGGCTAACGGCTTTGACATCCTGTGCGTGCGTGAACTGACCGGCGGGATCTACTTCGGGCAGCCTAAAGGGCGCGAAGGCAGCGGTCAGCATGAAAAAGCCTTTGATACTGAGGTCTATCACCGTTTTGAAATTGAACGTATCGCCCATATCGCCTTTGAGTCGGCGCGCAAACGTCGTCATAAAGTGACGTCTATCGATAAAGCGAACGTTCTGCAGTCTTCTATTTTGTGGCGTGAAATCGTCAGTGAAGTCGCGAAACAGTATCCGGATGTCGAACTGTCCCATATGTACATCGACAACGCGACCATGCAGCTGATTAAAGATCCGTCGCAGTTTGACGTTCTGCTGTGTTCCAACCTGTTCGGCGATATTCTCTCGGACGAGTGCGCAATGATCACAGGCTCTATGGGGATGTTGCCATCAGCCAGCCTCAATGAAGAGGGATTTGGCCTGTACGAACCTGCTGGCGGCTCCGCGCCCGATATCGCTGGCAAAAACATTGCCAACCCGATTGCGCAGATCCTCTCCCTGGCCTTGCTGTTGCGCTACAGTCTTGATGCCGGTGATGCAGCAACTGCAATTGAAAACGCCATTAACCGTGCGTTAGAAGAAGGTGTCCGTACCGGTGATTTAGCACGCGGCACGGCGGCAGTCAGTACCGATGAAATGGGCGACATTATTGCCCGCTATGTCGCTGAAGGGGTGTAATCATGGCGAAAACGTTATATGAAAAATTGTTTGATGCGCACGTAGTTTACGAGGCACCAAACGAAACCCCACTGTTGTATATCGATCGCCATCTGGTGCACGAGGTTACCTCCCCTCAGGCATTCGACGGACTGCGTGCGCATAAGCGCCCGGTGCGCCAGCCAGGTAAAACCTTCGCGACAATGGATCACAACGTCTCCACGCAAACCAAAGATATCAATGCGTCGGGCGAAATGGCGCGTATCCAGATGCAGGAGCTGATCAAAAACTGCAACGAATTTGGCGTCGAGCTCTACGATCTGAACCACCCGTATCAGGGTATCGTCCACGTGATGGGGCCAGAACAAGGCATCACCCTGCCAGGCATGACCATTGTCTGCGGTGACTCCCACACGGCCACCCACGGCGCGTTTGGGGCCCTGGCGTTCGGTATTGGTACCTCTGAAGTCGAACATGTTCTGGCGACGCAGACCCTGAAACAGGGCCGCGCCAAAACCATGAAGATTGAAGTGAAAGGCAAAGCGGCCCCGGGCATTACCGCCAAAGACATCGTGCTGGCCATCATCGGTAAAACCGGCAGCGCAGGCGGCACCGGTCACGTGGTGGAATTCTGCGGTGAAGCCATCCAGGCACTGAGCATGGAGGGCCGAATGACGCTCTGCAACATGGCCATTGAGATGGGGGCAAAAGCGGGCCTGGTTGCGCCAGACGAAACAACCTTCAGCTATGTGAAGGGCCGTCTGCACGCGCCGAAAGACCAGGATTTTATTGAGGCAGTTGCGTACTGGAAAACCCTGAAAACCGACGATGGTGCGACGTTTGACACCGTGGTTACGCTGCAGGCGGAAGACATTGCACCACAGGTCACCTGGGGAACCAATCCGGGCCAGGTGATTTCCGTTAACGATAATATTCCTGACCCGGCCTCTTTCAGCGATCCGGTCGAGCGCGCCAGTGCGGAAAAAGCGCTGGCCTATATGGGTCTGAAGCCAGGCATTCCGTTGACTGACGTGACCATTGATAAAGTGTTTATCGGCTCCTGCACCAACTCCCGTATCGAAGATTTACGCGCGGCGGCCGAGATTGCCAAAGGCCGTAAAGTGGCACCGGGCGTTCAGGCGCTGGTTGTGCCGGGCTCTGGCCCGGTGAAAGCCCAGGCGGAAGCTGAAGGCCTGGATAAGATCTTTATCGAAGCGGGCTTCGAGTGGCGCCTGCCTGGCTGCTCCATGTGCCTGGCCATGAACAATGACCGCCTGAATCCTGGCGAGCGGTGTGCCTCCACCAGTAACCGTAACTTTGAAGGCCGTCAGGGCCGTGGTGGGCGTACTCACCTGGTCAGCCCGGCAATGGCCGCCGCTGCGGCAGTGACCGGTCATTTCGCCGATATTCGCAGCCTGAAATAAGGAGACAATCATGGCAGAGAAATTTACCCAACATACGGGCCGGGTTGTCCCACTGGACGCCGCTAACGTCGACACTGACGCCATCATTCCAAAGCAGTTTTTGCAGAAGGTGACCCGTACCGGGTTTGGCGCGCATCTGTTTAACGACTGGCGCTTCCTGGACGACAAAGGCGAAGTGCCCAATCCCGAGTTCGTGCTGAACTTCCCGGAATTTAAAGGCGCATCGATTCTGCTGGCGCGTGAAAACTTTGGCTGCGGCTCTTCCCGTGAACATGCACCCTGGGCGCTCACCGACTACGGGTTTAAAGTGGTTATCGCCCCAAGCTTTGCCGATATCTTCTACGGCAACAGCTTCAATAACCAGCTGCTGCCGGTGACGCTGAGCGATGCGCAGGTGGACGAATTGTTCGCCCTGGTGAAGGCAAATCCTGGGATTTCGTTTGAAGTGGATCTGGAAGCGGAAGTGGTGAAAGCGGGTGATAAATCATACAGCTTCAGCATTGACGCCTTTCGTCGTCACTGCATGCTGAATGGCCTGGACAGTATTGGCCTGACGCTGCAGCACGAAGATGCCATCTCCGCCTATGAGCAAAAACAGCCTGCGTTTATGGGGTAGGCTGCGTACCATCCCGGTGAAGATCAACATCGTCCAACAAAATGGTGCAGTACACCATCAGTGTTAATTGATGTGGGCCTCATCACTGTTTGCCTCTTGCGTCAGCCTGAGGCAAACAGCCTCGGCTGACGCCACGCGCGCTATGCGCCTTCTCAGACCCTGTCAGAAAATCGTTTTATTGCGTGAAGCCGCCTTTCAGAATCATACATCTTTTACCCGGCAGGTTAGCACCAGCGTCACCACGGAAATGGCCGCAATCATCCAGTACACTGACGCGTGGCCGTAGGTTTGCGACAACGCCCCCTGAATCACCCCTGCCAGAATAACGCCCGTTGAAATGCTGTTGGTAAAGAGCGTAGTGGCAGAGCCTGCCCGTCCCGGCATTAAGTCCTGGAACCAGAGCATCCCAATCCCGGCCACGATGCCAATAAACACGGCGTTAAACAGCTGCAGCGCAAGCAGTGCTTCGCGCGAATGGAAGACGATCAGCCCCAGATAAAAAAGCACTCCCGCCGCCACGGCGACGATCATCATGCGGCGCTTTCCAAAACGCTTAACGTAATAACCCGCCAGGATCATCGCCGGAATTTCCAGGCCGGCAGCCGTCCCCATCAGGATCCCCGCCAGCTTGTCCGGCAACCCCAGATCGCTGCTGATCCACAGCGGCATATCAATGATGTACATGGTGTTGCAGGTCCACATCAGCATGGACGCGATAAACAGCATGCGGACGTTTTTATCCTGCCAGCCACTCACCTGGGTGATGGGTTTATCCGTCGTCTGCTCCACTCGCGCCACCGAGGGTAGCGCAAAGGCAATCAATATCAGGCTGATGACAAAAATGCCGGCAGCGATGGAAAACATGGTGGTAAAGCCATAGTTCAGCGCCAGCATAAACGCCAGCGGCGGGCCGATCACCCAGGCCAGAGAGAGCTGCGCACGCATGACCGAGCTGAACATCACCACTTCCCGCGCCGAGTTATCCGCGTATTCACGGGCCAGCGCGAACAGCTGCGGCATGGCGGTATTGGCGAGCGACGCCAGAAGCACGCCGCAGGTAATCAGCGTCAGGTAATGGCGATTGAAGGCAAACAGCAGCGCATTACCCACGGCCATGGCGCAACAAAAGAGGATCAGTTTGCGACGATCGCCCCGATTGTCCGATCGTTTTGCCAGTGCCAGACTGACCAGGATCCCGGCGATGGCGTTCACGGTATAAAACAACCCCACCCAAAACGGCTGCGCCCCCACCTCACGGCTGAGAAACAGACTCAGCGTCGGAGCCTGCAATGCCCCTGCCACGCCCATCATAAAGGCCACCAGCATAAAAGCGGCATACACGCCGTTCAGGCGTCGCCCCATCGTCATCAACCAGAGCATGCGCAAGTCCTTGTGAAAGCGAATCGAAAGTGGGTGAATAGTAAACGAAAAAAGCCAGCAAAAACATTTTGCTGGCGGGTGATAAGCACCAATACTCAGTCACACATGATCGAGGCGAGTTAGCAAGAAGAGGTCGGTTTCGTAACGTCCCACTGCATCAGATCTTCCAGGATTTTCAACCGTTGCTCTGCACACTGGCGGGCCAGCCAGGACGCTCCCTGCGTCGCTGAAAAATAACGCTGATAAAACTGACGTGCGGTAGACCTCTTCATAATTTACCTCCTCACTTCATCGGGAAGAATTATTGGCCTAATATAGGGATTAATAAATTGCTGATTTTTTGTCAGGAGTTCCCCTTTTATGCCCTCTGGTCGTCTGCAACAACAATTTATCCGCCTCTGGCAATGCTGCGAGGGGCGATCGCAGGAGACCACGCTGAACGCGCTGGCGGACCTGCTCAGCTGTTCGCGCCGGCACATGCGCACGCTGCTTAATACCATGCAGCAGCAGGGCTGGCTCAACTGGGAGGCCGAGGCGGGTCGCGGAAAACGCTCGCGCCTGACCTTCCTGTATACCGGGCTGGCGTTGCAGCAGCAGCGGGCGGAAGACCTGCTGGAACAGGACCGCATCGACCAGCTGGTGCAGCTGGTGGGGGACAAAGCGGCAGTACGCCAGATGCTGGTGTCGCATCTCGGGCGCAGCTTCCGTCAGGGTCGCCACATTCTGCGGGTGCTCTACTATCGACCGATGAAAAACCTGTTACCCGGCACGGCGTTACGCCGCTCTGAAACCCATATGGCCCGACAAATATTCAGCGGCCTGACGCGCATAAATGAGGAAAATGGGGAACTGGAAGCGGATATTGCGCACCACTGGCAGCAACTTTCTCCTCTTCACTGGCGCTTTTTTCTACGCCCTGGTATTCATTTCCACCACGGCCGCGAGCTGGAGATGGTCGATGTGATTGCCTCTTTAGAGCGCGCCTGCACGCTACCGCTCTATTCCCATATTTCACGCGTTCACTCCCCTACGGCATGGACACTGGATGTTGAACTGTCTCAGCCGGACAAATGGCTTCCGTGGCTGCTGGGCTATGTGCCGTCGATGATTTTGCCCGGTGAATGGGAATCGATGAATAATTTTGCCAGCCTGCCGATCGGCACCGGCCCCTACTCTGTATCGCGCAATAACAACAACCAGCTGAAAATCCGCGCTTTTGATGACTATTTTGGCTACCGGGCGCTGATCGACGAAGTGAACGTGTGGGTATTACCGGATCTCAACGAAGAGCTGAGCGCCGGGCTGACGCTGGAAGGGCCCACTACGGGCGAAAAGGCCGTGGAGAGCCGGCTCGAAGAAGGGTGCTACTATCTTCTGTTCGACAGCCGTACCCATCGCGGGGCAAACCATGAGGTGCGCAAATGGATAAGCCACGTGTTGTCGCCCTCCAGCCTGATTTATCATGCGGAGGAGCAGTACCAAACCTACTGGTTCCCGGCGTATGGTCTGCTTCCTCGCTGGCATCACGCCCGTCCGACATACTGCGACAAGCCCGCCGGGCTGGAGTCCATCACCCTGACCTACTATCGCGAGCACGTTGAACACCGCTTTATCGCCAGAATCATGACTCGACTGCTGGCCGCCGTTGGGGTGAGGCTGGATGTCAAAGAGGTGGATTACGATGAATGGCATCAGGGGGAGATCGTCAGCGACATCTGGCTCAACAGCGCCAACTTTACCCTGCCGCTTGATTTCTCGCTCTTCTCTCACCTGTATGAGGTCCCGCTTATCCAGCACTGCATAGACCGGGACTGGCAGCAGGACGCGGCCCGCTGGCGCGCCGGCGACATGAATCTGGCCTCATGGTGCCAGCAGTTGCTGGCTGAACAAGCGATCGTGCCGTTGATCCATCACTGGCTGATGATCCAGGGGCAGCGTAGTATGCGCGGTGTCAGAATGAATACGCTGGGCTGGTTTGATTTTAAATCCGCCTGGTTTTCCCCGCCGGAGCCATAACACTTTCGTAATATTTGCCAAATCATTACAATAGCGCCGTTCTCAACGGGGTGCTGCATCACTGATGTGCGCTGAGATAATACCCGTCGAACCTGATCCGGATAACGCCGGCGAAGGGATTTGAGGCTGTCACTCAAAATCCTTTGCCACTCAACCTTGAGGTGCAAAGTGTTAAAAAAAGTTCTCCCCCTTCTGGCGCTGTTTGCGCTGCCTGCCGTCGCGAAGCCCGTCCTGACGGTCTACACCTACGACTCCTTCTCAGCCGACTGGGGTCCGGGTCCGGTGGTGAAAAAAGCCTTTGAAGCTGATTGTCAGTGCGAACTGAAGTTCGTGGCGCTGGAAGATGGCGTCTCGCTGCTTAACCGCCTGCGCATGGAAGGCAAAAACAGTAAAGCCGATGTGGTGCTTGGGCTGGATAACAACCTGCTGGAGGCCGCCTCGAAAACCAGACTGTTTGCCAAAAGCGGCGTCGCCACCGATGCCGTCAGCGTCCCGGGCGGCTGGCAGAACGACACCTTTGTGCCGTTCGATTACGGTTACTTCGCGTTTGTTTACGACAAAAACAAGCTTAAAAACCCGCCGAAAAGCCTGAAGGAACTGGTCGAAAGCGAGCAGAAATGGCGCGTTATTTATGAAGATCCTCGCACCAGTACGCCAGGCCTGGGTCTGCTGCTGTGGATGCAGAAAGTCTACGGCGATGACGCTCCGCAAGCGTGGCAGAAACTGGCCGCCAAAACCGTCACCGTGACAAAAGGCTGGAGCGAAGCCTACGGTCTGTTCCTGAAAGGGGAAAGTGATCTGGTTCTGAGCTACACCACCTCCCCGGCTTACCACATCATCGCCGAGAAGAAAGACAATTACGCCGCCGCCAGTTTAGCTGAAGGGCACTATCTGCAGGTCGAAGTGGCAGCCCGCACGGCATCCAGCAAACAGCCCGAACTGGCTGAGAAGTTCCTGAAATTTATGGTCTCCCCGGCATTCCAGAACGCGATTCCAGCGGGTAACTGGATGTACCCCGTGACCAGCGTGACGTTGCCTGCGGGCTTTGAGAAACTGACCAAACCGCAAACCTCGCTGGAGTTTACGCCTCAGCAGGTTGCCGCACAGCGAGCAGCATGGGTAAGTGAATGGCAACGCGCCGTCAGCCGTTAATTCCCGGCTGGTTAATTCCTGGGCTGCTCGCCGCCGTATTGATGGTAGCGGTCAGTCTGGGCGCATTCCTTGCTTTATGGTTTAACGCGCCAGAGAGCGACCTGTTCGCGCTCTGGCACGACAGCTATCTCTGGCACGTTATCCGTTTCTCTTTCTGGCAGGCCTTTCTCTCTGCGCTGCTGTCGGTTATCCCCGCCATTTTCCTGGCACGCGCGCTTTATCGTCGCCGTTTCCCCGGCAGGCAGGCCCTGCTGCGCCTGTGCGCCATGACGCTGATCCTGCCGGTCCTGGTGGCCGTGTTTGGCATCCTGAGCGTCTATGGTCGTCAGGGGTGGCTGGCTTCACTTTTCAGCCTGATGGGTCTGGAGTGGCGCTTCTCGCCCTACGGACTGAAGGGCATTCTGCTGGCGCACATCTTTTTCAATATGCCGATGGCGACCAGACTCTTTTTACAGGCACTGGAAAACATCCCCGGTGAACAGCGCCAGCTTGCCGCCCAGTTGGGCATGCGCGGCGTATCCTTCTTCCGCCTGGTCGAATGGCCGTGGCTGCGTCGTCAGATCCCGCCGGTTGCGGCTCTGATCTTTATGCTCTGTTTCGCCAGTTTTGCCACCGTGCTTTCACTCGGCGGCGGCCCGCAGGCCACCACCATCGAACTGGCAATTTACCAGGCGCTCAGTTACGACTATGACCCCGGCCGCGCCGCGCTGCTGGCGATGGTGCAGATGGTTTGCTGCCTGTGCCTTGTGCTGCTGAGCCAGCGTCTGAGCAAAGCCATCCCGCCGGGCAGTAATCAGATAACCGGCTGGCGCGACCCGCAGGACAGCATGCATAGCCGGATCGCTGATCTGCTGCTTATCACGCTGGCGCTGCTGCTTTTGCTTCCGCCGCTGATGGCCGTCATCGTCGATGGCCTGAACCTGAATCTCGTTACCGTGATGCAGCAGCCCGTTCTCTGGCAGGCAACGTGGACCTCGTTACGGATCGCGCTCGCCGCCGGGCTGCTGTGTGTCATGCTGACCATGATGCTTTTATGGAGCAGCCGCGAGCTTTACGCGCGTCAGGTCCGTAAAGCCGGGCACGCCCTGGAGCTGACAGGCATGCTGATCCTGGCGATGCCCGGCATTGTACTGGCGACGGGGTTCTTTTTACTGTTCAACAGCACTATTGGCCTGCCGGAAAACGCCGATGGCATCGTGATTTTCACCAATGCCCTGATGGCGATCCCCTACGCGCTGAAGGTGCTGGAAAATCCGATGCGAGACATCAACAGCCGCTACGCGCTGCTGTGCCAGTCGCTCGGTCTGCAGGGCTGGCAGCGGCTAAAGATTATCGAACTGCGTGCGCTGAAACGCCCGCTGGCCCAGGCACTGGCTTTCGCCTGTGTGCTCTCAATAGGTGATTTTGGTGTCGTGGCGCTCTTCGGTAATGAAGATTTCCGCACCCTGCCGTACTGGCTGTACCAGCAAATTGGCTCCTATCGTAGCCAGGAGGGAGCCGTCACGGCGCTGCTGTTACTGGTGCTCTGCTTTGCCTTATTTACCGTTATCGAAAAACTTCCGGGGCGTAATGTTAAAACTGACTGATGTAACCTGGCTCTACCAGCATCTGCCAATGCGCTTCTCCCTTTCGGTTCGTCAGGGAGAGATGATTGCGGTTCTGGGTCCGAGCGGGGCCGGAAAGAGTACTTTGCTCAATCTGATTGCCGGTTTTCTGCAACCGGCGAGCGGGTCGATAGTGATTGAAAACCGCGACCATACGCGCACGCCACCCGCCCGACGTCCGGTGTCGATGCTGTTCCAGGAAAACAATCTGTTCATGCATCTGACGGTGCGGCAAAACATCGCCCTGGGTATGGATCCTGGCCTGAAACTCAACGACGGTCAGCGCCAGAAGCTGGAGCTGATTGCCGCTCAGATGGGCATTACCGCGTTTATTGACCGCCTCCCCGAAGCCCTCTCCGGCGGGCAGCGTCAGCGGGTGGCGCTGGCGCGCTGCCTGGTGCGCGAGCAGCCCATACTGCTTCTGGATGAGCCGTTCTCTGCACTCGATCCTGCCTTGCGCCAGGAGATGCTTACCCTGGTGCAGGACGTGTGCCAGCGTCAGCAACTGACAATGCTGATGGTTTCGCACAGCATTGAGGATGCCGCGCGGATTGCGCCACGATCGGTGGTCATTGCAGAAGGGCGAATTGCCTGGGATGGCGGCACAGAGGAACTGCTCAGCGGTCACGCAGGGGCGTCTTCATTGTTAGGCATCAGTGCGGGCTGACCCTCTCCCACGGGAGAGGGAAACAGATTAACGGCTCACCACCTTCAAGAGGATTTCACCGTACACCGGCATCAGCGGGTGGCGAATCAGGGCGACCAGCGCCACCACGGCAACCCCCAGCATTAACGGCGCGAGCCACAGCAGGCGCGAGCGTGGCAGATAACGCGTCAGGCGATCAACATTCGCTTTCGCGCTGCGCCACAGTCGCCAGCACAACCAGGCAGCGATCCACAACAGCAGGGCCGTAGCCAGCAACAACCACTTAAATTCACCGCTTTGCATTCCGTCAGGAATATCAACGGTGGCCCCCGCCAGGATCCCCGGCAGAAAGTAGAACGGCGGCCAGAAAACACAACCGATGATGTTCGGCACCACGAATTTCGCAACAGGCAGATCCAGCATCCCCGCGACCATCGGCACCAGCGGACGCGTTGGTCCAACAAAGCGACCGACGAGGATCGTGAACATGCTGTGCTGATGCAGCGCGTGTTCGGTTTTATCCAGCAAGGCTTTGTTCTTTTTCATGAACGACCAGCGGTGCAGCGGTTTCTTAAAGCGCCAGCCCAGCCAGAAGGAGATCCAGTCGCCGAGTAAACAGCCGATAATCCCCGCCATCCACGCCTGCCAGAAATTCACTTCACCGCTGCCAATCAACGCGCCCAGCCCCGCCATCATCACCGTGCCGGGGAGGATCAACCCAACAAGTGCAAGCGATTCCAGAAACGCCACCAGCGCAACGGCGATAAGCGAATACATAACGGACTGGGTGATAAAATGTTCCAGCAATGCCTGCATAACTATTCCGGTCAGAAAACGAATCAGGGATTCTGCTTAGCGCCCTGCACCGCGTCAAGACAACAATTGTCTGAATAGTTTACAGGTTGCTTCCACAGTTCACCTGCTTGTTTATCTTTTTTTACCGTTTATTCACATCCTGCCCGGAATTCACTGGGGCTGGCACCGGTGCATTTTTTAAATACCCGGGAGAAATAGAGCTGGTCTTCAAAGCCCACATTGCGCCCCACGGTGGCAATGGGCATGCGGGTGGTGCTGAGCAGGAGCTTCGCCTGGCTGATACGCTGGTCCTCACGCCAGCTCAGGACGCTAACGCCCAGCTGCTGACGGAACAGATGTGACAGCCGCGACGGTGAGAGACACACATGCTGGGCGACGCTGGCGATATCGAACTGGCTGTCGGCCAGATGGTCGCTGATGTACTGGCAGGCGTCGCGCACGCGGTTGTCCAGCGGAGGATTAAGTGACGCGTTTATCGCCTCCATCCGGCGCAACAGCACCTGTTCAAGCAGGTTAATCGCCAGCAGTTCGGCATACCGGCCACCCGCCTGCCCCGCTTCAATAATTTGGGCAAAGAGTTCGCGGAACTGAGCCAGATGAACCTCGTCCGGGCGATAAAAACCGGTGTGCGCAAAAATAGCCGGCCACGAGAGCCACTCCTGCCAGTAGGCGCGCGGGCGGAAGTAGACCCACTGGTGATACCACTCTTTGGCCTCCGGGTGACGCCCGTAGTGGTGGATCTCTCCCGGCGGAAACAGCAGCATATCGCCCGGACGGCAGACAAACTGCTGATCGTTATTTTTGATAATCCCTTCCCCACGCACCGTCAGGTTCAGAATATACCCTTTCATCCCGAGCGGTCGGTCGACGTAAAAATCGAGATATCCCTCAGCCTCGATAGGGGTCAGCCCCGCCACCAGGTGAGCATTAAACGAGTAGCCCGGTAATAAGGGATCGTTTTGCGTTTCGGCCATAGATTCAGTTCTCCCAAGGGTCCTGAAGGAAACCAATTGTCCATATCGATAAAAGCAGTATAAAAATGGCCCGCGAAAAGATCCAAAAAGCATCACGCCTCTTTTACGTCCGCCATGTTTCAGCCTTTCCCCCTGATTTCTCCGCCCACGGGGGCAGATCAGCAGTAACAAAAGTGTCTATAAGTGCGGCAGAAATGTCCACATTGATTATTTGCACGGCGTCACACTTTCTATTGCAACAGCAATTTAGTCCATAAGATTAGCGGATCCTGCCTGACGATTTTCGCCTCCAGTCTCTAATGTTCTCTCATACCTGTTTTTTGATGGAGCAACACCATGGCAATTGCGATTGGCCTCGATTTTGGCAGCGACTCGGTTCGCGCTCTGGCAGTGGACTGTACAAGCGGCCAGGAAATAGCAACCAGCGTTGAGTGGTACCCGCGCTGGCAAGAGGGGCGCTACTGCGATGCGCCAAATAACCAGTTCCGTCACCATCCACGTGACTACATTGAGTCGATGGAAGCGGCAATCAAAACCGTACTGACTGAACTGACCGACGCCCAGCGGGCAGAAATCGTCGGGATTGGCGTCGACAGTACCGGCTCAACGCCTGCCCCTGTGGATGCCGAAGGCCATGTCCTGGCGCTGCGCCCGGAGTTTGCTGATAACCCAAACGCCATGTTCGTGCTGTGGAAAGATCACACCGCCGTTGAAGAGGCCGAAGCCATTACCCGCTTGTGTCACCAGCCCGGTAAAACGGACTACTCGCGCTACATCGGCGGTATTTACTCCAGTGAATGGTTCTGGGCCAAGATCCTCCACGTAACCCGCGCGGACGCATCCGTTGCGCAGGCCGCGGTATCGTGGATTGAACTGTGCGACTGGGTACCAGCCCTGCTCTCCGGTACCACGCGTCCGCAGGATATCCGCCGCGGACGCTGCAGCGCCGGACACAAATCCCTGTGGCATGAAAGCTGGGGTGGCCTGCCACCGGCGGCGTTCTTCGATGAACTCGATCCCGTCATCAACAAGAGTCTGCAATACCCGCTGTTCACCGACACCTTCACCGCCGATATTCCGGTGGGTACGCTTTGTGAAGAGTGGGCGACGCGCCTGGGTCTGCCGCAAAACGTGGCCATCTCCGGCGGGGCGTTTGACTGCCACATGGGCGCGGTGGGCGCTGGCGCCCAGCCAAACACGCTGGTGAAGGTAATCGGCACCTCCACCTGCGACATTCTCACCGCGGATAAAGCCAGCGTAGGCGATCGGGCGGTAAAAGGCATCTGCGGCCAGGTTGACGGTAGCGTCGTACCGGAGTTTATCGGTCTGGAAGCGGGTCAGTCCGCCTTTGGCGATATCTACGCCTGGTTTGGCCGCGTGCTGGGCTGGCCGCTGGATCAGTTGGCGGCGGCACATCCTGAGCTGAAGACCCAGATTGCCGAAAGTAAAAAGCAGCTTTTGCCGCAGCTCACCGCCGCGTGGGCAAAGAATCCTTCTCTCGATCACCTGCCGGTGGTGCTCGACTGGTTCAACGGTCGCCGTACGCCATTTGCCAACCAGCGCCTGAAAGGGGTGATCACCGATCTTAACCTCGCCACCGACGCGCCAGCGCTGTTTGGCGGCCTGATTGCCGCAACTGCCTTTGGGGCGCGCGCCATTATGGAGTGCTTCACCGAGCAGGGCATCGACGTCAACAACGTGATGGCACTGGGCGGCATCGCCCGTAAAAACCCGGTAATCATGCAGGCCTGTTGTGACGTGCTGAACCGTCCGCTGCAGATTGTCGCCTCCGATCAGTGCTGCGCCCTCGGTGCAGCGATCTTCGCGGCCGTTGCGGCAGGCGTTCATGCCGATATCCCGACCGCGCAGCAGCACATGGCGAGCGCTGTCGAAAATACCCTCCAGCCGCGTGCTCAGCAGGCGCAGCGTTTTGAACAGCTTTATCAGCGCTATCAGCAATGGGCAAAAAGCGCCGAACTTCACTATCTCCCTGTCGCCGCCCCGGCCAAACACACCGCGGATACTACGGCAACCCTGACACATTAAGGACACAATAATGACCATTTTTAATAATTATGAAGTGTGGTTTGTCATTGGCAGCCAACATCTGTACGGGCCGGAAGCGCTGCAACAGGTGACGAAACATGCTGAGCACGTGGTCAACGCGCTCAATGCAGAGGCTAAACTGCCGTGCAAACTGGTGCTCAAACCGCTCGGCACGACCCCGGATGAGATCACGAACATCTGCCGCGACGCGAACTACGACGATAAATGCGCCGGCATGGTGGTGTGGCTGCACACCTTCTCGCCGGCCAAAATGTGGATCAACGGCCTGGCCATCCTCAATAAACCACTGATGCAGTTCCATACCCAGTTCAACGCGTCCCTGCCGTGGGACAGCATTGATATGGACTTTATGAACCTGAACCAGACCGCGCACGGCGGCCGTGAGTTCGGCTTTATCGGCGCACGTATGCGCCAGCAGCATGCGGTCGTCACCGGCCACTGGCAGGATCAGCATGCGCAAAAACGTATCGGCTCCTGGATGCGCCAGGCGGTGTCACGACAAGATACTCGCCACCTGAAAGTGGTGCGTTTCGGCGACAACATGCGTGAAGTGGCGGTCACCGACGGCGATAAAGTTGCCGCACAGATTAAATTTGGTTTCTCGGTGAATACCTGGGCCGTGGGCGACCTGGTGCAGGTGGTGAATGAAATCAGCGATGGCGACGTAAGCGCGCTGGTCGACGAATACGAAAGCAGCTACCGTCTGACCCCTGCTGCACAAATTCACGGTGACAAACGCCAGAACGTGCTGGATGCAGCACGTATCGAACTGGGCATGAAACGCTTCCTGGAACAGGGTGGCTTCCATGCTTTTACCACCACCTTTGAAGACCTCCACGGTCTGAAACAACTGCCCGGCCTGGCGGTACAACGTCTGATGCAGCAGGGCTACGGCTTTGCCGGCGAAGGCGACTGGAAAACTGCCGCTCTGCTTCGCATTATGAAAGTGATGTCAACCGGTCTGCAGGGCGGCACCTCCTTTATGGAGGACTATACCTACCACTTCGAAAACGGCAACGACCTGGTACTGGGCTCGCATATGCTGGAAGTGTGTCCTTCCATTGCCGTTGAAGAGAAACCGATCCTCGACGTGCAGTACCTTGGCATTGGCGGAAAAGCCGACCCGGCACGTCTGATCTTCAACACCCGTACCGGTCCTGCCATCAACGCCAGCCTGATTGACCTTGGCGACCGTTTCCGCCTGCTGGTGAACTGTGTGGATGCGGTTGAAACCCCGCATTCTCTGCCAAAACTGCCGGTCGCCAACGCCCTGTGGAAAGCGCAGCCTGACCTGCCAACCGCCTCGGAAGCCTGGATCCTGGCCGGTGGCGCGCACCACACCGTCTTCAGCCACGCGCTGGATCTGAACGACATGCGTCAGTTCGCCGAACTGCACGACATCGAACTGACCGTCATTGATAACGATACCCGCCTGCCCGCGTTCAAAGACGCGCTGCGCTGGAACGAAGTCTATTACGGTTCAAAACGTTAACAGGGGAACCTTTGGCCTGCCGCAGGGCGGGCCTCTTTTCCTGGAGGATTGCATGTTAGAAGATCTCAAACGTCAGGTACTTGAAGCCAACCTGGCGCTGCCCAAACACAATCTGGTGACGCTGACCTGGGGCAACGTCAGCGCCGTTGACCGCGAGCACGGCGTCTTCGTGATAAAGCCGTCAGGGGTGGATTACACGGTAATGACCACAGAAGATATGGTTGTCGTCAGCATCGCCACGGGCGAAGTGGTGGAAGGAAAGAAAAAACCCTCCTCCGACACGCCAACGCATCGCCTGCTCTACCAGGCCTTCCCGACCATTGGCGGTATTGTGCATACCCATTCGCGTCATGCGACCATCTGGGCGCAGGCCGGCCAGTCCATTCCGGCGACCGGAACCACGCACGCAGACTACTTTTACGGCACCATTCCCTGCACCCGTTTGATGACTGATGAAGAGATCAACGGCGAGTATGAGTGGGAAACCGGCAACGTTATCGTCGAAACGTTTGAAAAACAGGGTATCGACGCTGCGCAAATGCCCGGCGTGCTGGTGCACTCCCATGGACCTTTTGCCTGGGGTAAAAACGCCGAAGATGCGGTACATAACGCGATTGTGCTGGAAGAGGTCGCGTATATGGGCATCTTCTGCCGCCAGCTGGCACCGCAGCTTCCGGATATGCAGCCAACCCTGCTGGATAAACACTACCTGCGTAAACATGGCGCAAAAGCCTATTACGGGCAGTAAACTGTATATATACCCAGCGTAAAATATTCAACCAGGCTATAATCAAGCCTGGTTTTGTTTTATGGGATAGCGGCGTGGCGCAGGCGCAAGAAGGTTTTTTACTTACCCGACACTGGCGGGATACTCCTCAGGGCACCGAGGTGGCATTCTGGCTGGCGACGGACAACGGCCCGCTGCACGTGACCCTGCCGCCGCAGGAGTCCGTGGCTTTTATCCCGAACGATCATGTTGAGAAAGTAAAGCAACTGCTGCGCGGTGAAAATGGCTGGCGCCTGACGCCGCTTGAACTGAAAGATTTCCACCGTCAGCCCGTACATGGCCTCTACTGCCGCGCCCATCGCCAGCTGATGCGTTATGAAAAACTGCTGCGCGACGCTGGCGTGACGCTGTACGAAGCCGATATCCGCCCGCCAGAACGTTTTCTGATGGAGCGGTTTATTACCGCCCCCGTCTGGGTCGACGGCACCGCGCAAAACGGCAGCCTTATTAATGCCCGTCTCAAACCCAACCCTACCTACCGGCCGCCGTTGAAATGGGTCTCGCTGGATATCGAAACCACTCGCCACGGTGAGCTGTACTGTATCGGCCTGGAAGGCTGCGGGGATCGGGTTGTTTATATGCTTGGCCCCCCGAATGGCAACGCGTCCGCGCTGGATTTCCGGCTGGAGTATGTCAACAGCCGGCCACAGCTTCTGGAAAAGCTTAACCAGTGGTTTGCCGATCGCGATCCCGATGTGTTGATCGGCTGGAACGTGGTGCAGTTCGATCTGCGCGTGCTGCAAAAACATGCTGAACGTTACCGCATTCCTCTGATGCTGGGGCGCGGAAACAGCGAGCTGGAATGGCGCGAGCACGGTTTTAAAAACGGTGTGTTTTTCGCGCAGGCCAATGGCCGCCTGATTATCGACGGCATTGAGGCGCTCAAATCTGCCTTCTGGAATTTTTCCTCTTTCTCTCTGGAAGCAGTGGCGCAGGAGCTGCTCGGCGAAGGGAAATCCATCGACAACCCGTGGGACAGAATGGATGAAATCGACCGGCGCTTTAACGAAGACAAACCGGCGCTCGCCACCTACAACCTGAAAGATTGTGAGCTGGTGACGCAGATTTTCCACAAAACGGAGATCATGCCCTTCCTGCTCGAGCGCGCGACGGTGAACGGCCTCGCCGCTGACCGGCACGGTGGCTCCGTGGCCGCCTTTAGCCACCTCTATTTCCCGCGTATGCACCGGGCGGGCTATGTCGCCCCCAACCTCGGTGATGTGCCGCCGCAGGCAAGCCCGGGGGGTTACGTGATGGATTCCCGGCCCGGGTTGTATGACTCCGTGCTGGTGCTGGACTACAAAAGCCTCTATCCGTCCATTATTCGCACCTTCCTGATCGATCCCGTTGGGCTGGTGGAAGGGATGGCGCAGCCTGACGATTTGCACAGCACAGAAGGTTTTCTCGGGGCCCGCTTCTCACGGGAAAAGCACTGTCTGCCGGAAATCGTAGGAAACATCTGGCACGGTCGCGACGAGGCTAAGCGTCATGGCAACAAGCCCCTTTCTCAGGCGCTGAAAATTATCATGAACGCGTTTTACGGGGTTCTGGGGACCAGCGCCTGCCGCTTCTTCGACCCACGACTGGCGTCATCTATCACCATGCGCGGGCACGACATCATGCGCCAGACCAAAGCGTTGATTGAATCCCAGGGTTATGACGTTATTTATGGCGATACGGATTCCACCTTTGTCTGGCTTAAGGGCGCGCATTCAGAAGAGGATGCCGCGCGAATCGGCAAATCACTGGTGACTTTTGTGAACGCCTGGTGGCAGGAAAGTTTGCAAAAAGAGCGGTTAAGCAGCGCGTTAGAACTGGAGTTTGAAACCCATTTCAGCCGCTTTTTAATGCCCACCATTCGCGGTACCGACCAGGGCAGTAAGAAGCGCTACGCCGGTCTTATTCAGGAAGGTGACAAGCAGCGAATGGTCTTTAAAGGGCTGGAAACCGTGCGCACCGACTGGACGCCGCTGGCGCAGCAGTTTCAGCAAACGCTTTATCTGCGTATCTTTCGCAACGAGCCTTATCAGGACTACGTGCGTGAAACAATTGCCAGTCTGATGGCCGGTGAACTCGACGCCCAGCTGGTGTACCGCAAGCGCCTGCGCCGCCCGCTGGCTGAATACCAGCGCAACGTTCCGCCGCACGTCCGCGCCGCGCGTCTGGCGGATGAGGAGAACGTGCGCCGGGGGCGTGCCCCGCAGTATCAGAACCGGGGTACCATCAAATACCTCTGGACCACCAGCGGCCCGGAACCCGTGGATTACCAGCATTCGCCTCTGGATTACGAGCACTATCTTACGCGTCAGCTTCAGCCGGTCGCGGACGGAATTTTGCCCTTCATCGACGACGACTTTGCTACACTAGTGACAGGGCAACTTGGCCTATTTTGACACGTGACGAAATGGCTGCCATCCAGTACCATAGCGCCCTTTCCATTCCCGGACCCATTTTTCAATGACTGTCATTTTTGACGGTGGTTGAACTATTGCCTGCAATTTACGACTAGAGCCGAACAAATATGCCTTTTACACTTGGTCAACGCTGGATCAGCGATACAGAAAGCGAACTTGGATTAGGAACCGTGGTTGCCGTGGATGCACGAATGGTTACCCTCCTTTTCCCTGCTACCGGTGAAAACCGCCTGTACGCCCGCAATGATTCCCCTGTGACCCGCGTGATGTTCAACCCGGGTGACACCGTGACCAGCCACGACGGCTGGCAGCTAAAGGTCGAAGACGTAAAAGAAGAGAATGGACTGCTCGCCTACATCGGGACTCGCCTGGACACCGACGAGGCCAATGTCATCCTGCGTGAGGTGCTGCTCGACAGCAAACTGGTATTCAGTAAGCCACAGGATCGCCTGTTTGCCGGGCAAATCGACCGTATGGATCGCTTCTCCCTGCGCTATCGCGCACGCAAGTTCCAGAGTGAACAGTACCGTATGCCGTGGAGCGGCCTGCGCGGTCAGCGTACCAGCCTTATCCCCCACCAGCTGAACATCGCCCATGACGTGGGCCGCCGTCACGCACCTCGCGTACTGCTGGCAGATGAAGTGGGTCTGGGGAAAACCATTGAAGCGGGCATGATCCTGCATCAACAGCTGCTTTCCGGCGCAGCCGAGCGCGTGCTGATTGTGGTACCGGAAACCCTGCAGCATCAATGGCTGGTCGAGATGCTGCGCCGCTTTAACCTGCGTTTCGCTCTGTTTGATGACGAGCGCTATGCAGAAGCCCAGCACGATGCGGACAACCCGTTTGAAACGGAACAGCTGGTGATCTGCTCTCTGGATTTCGTACGCCGCAGCAAGCAACGTCTTGAGCATCTGTGCGACGCCGAATGGGACCTGATGGTGGTCGATGAAGCGCACCATCTGGTCTGGAGCGAAGATGCACCAAGCCGGGAATACATGGCTATCGAACAGCTTGCCGAGCGCGTGCCAGGCGTCCTGCTGCTGACCGCAACGCCGGAGCAATTAGGTCTGGAGAGCCACTTCGCCCGTTTGCGCCTGCTCGATCCAAACCGCTTCCATGACTTTGAGCAGTTCGTTGAAGAGCAGAATAACTACCGTCCGGTCGCCGATGCCGTTGCCCTGCTGCTGGCGGGTAAACATCTCTCGAATGACGAGCTCAACACCCTGAGCGATCTGATTGGCGAGCAGGATATTGAGCCTCTGCTGCAGGCGGCCAACAGCGACAGTGACAACGCGGATTCCGCGCGTAAAGAACTGATCGATATGCTGATGGATCGCCACGGCACCAGCCGCGTCCTGTTCCGTAACACCCGTAACGGGGTGAAAGGTTTCCCGAAACGCGAACTGCATACCATCAAATTGCCACTGCCGACGCAGTACCAGACGGCCATTAAAGTTTCCGGCATTATGGGCGCGCGCAAAACTGCTGAAGAGCGTGCACGCGACATGCTCTACCCGGAACAGATTTACCAGGAATTTGAAGGCGATACCGGCACCTGGTGGAACTTCGACCCGCGTGTTGAGTGGCTGATGGGCTATTTGACCGCGCACCGTTCTCAGAAAGTGCTGGTGATCTGCGCCAAAGCAGCCACCGCACTGCAGCTGGAGCAGGTCCTGCGCGAACGCGAAGGTATTCGCGCCGCCGTGTTCCACGAAGGGATGTCCATCGTCGAGCGTGACCGTGCCGCGGCATGGTTTGCAGAAGAGGACAGCGGTGCCCAGGTTCTGCTGTGCTCTGAAATCGGGTCTGAAGGCCGTAACTTCCAGTTTGCCAGCAACCTGGTGATGTTCGATTTGCCGTTCAACCCGGATCTGCTGGAACAGCGTATCGGCCGTCTGGATCGTATTGGCCAGGCGCATGATATTCAGATCCACGTACCTTACCTGGAAAAAACCGCCCAGTCCGTACTGGTGCGTTGGTTCCACGAAGGTCTGGATGCGTTTGAGCATACCTGTCCGACCGGCCGCCCGATTTACGATCAGGTGCACGCCGATCTGATCGGCTATCTGGCCGCGCCAGAGAATACCGACGGGTTTGATGAACTGATCAAAGCCTGCCGTGATAAGCATGAAGCGCTGAAATCTCAGCTGGAACAGGGTCGTGACCGCCTGCTGGAGATCCACTCCAACGGCGGTGAAAAAGCCCAGGCGCTCGCTGAAAGCATTGAAGAGCAGGATGATGACACCAGCCTGATCAGCTTCTCCATGAACCTGTTCGACATCGTTGGCATAAACCAGGACGATCGTGGCGAGAATTTGATTGTCCTGACCCCGTCCGACCATATGCTGGTCCCGGATTTCCCTGGCCTGCCGGAAGATGGATGCACCATCACCTTTGAACGTGATGTGGCACTGTCGCGCGAAGATGCGCAGTTCATCACCTGGGAGCACCCGCTGATCCGCAACGGTCTGGATTTGATCCTCTCAGGCGATACCGGCAGCAGCACCATCTCGTTGTTGAAAAACAAAGCGCTGCCAGTGGGTACCCTATTGCTGGAACTGATTTACGTTGTCGAAGCGCAGGCGCCGAAACAGCTGCAGCTCAACCGCTTCCTGCCGTCAACGCCTGTGCGTCTGCTGCTGGACAAAAACGGCACGAACCTCGCCGCTCAGGTTGAATTCGAGAGCTTTAACCGCCAGCTGAGCGCCGTGAACCGCCATACCGGCAGTAAGCTGGTCAATGCGGTACAGCAGGATGTGCACGCTATTCTGCAGCTGGGTGAAACGCAGATCGAAAAAGCGGCCCGGGCGCTGATTGATGCCGCACGTCAAGAAGCCGACGACAAACTGTCCGCGGAACTCTCCCGTCTGGAAGCGTTGAAAGCGGTAAACCCAAACATCCGCGATGACGAGCTGGCAGCGATCGAGAGCAACCGTCAGCAGGTGCTGGAAAGCCTTAATCAGGCAGGCTGGCGTCTGGATGCCCTGCGTCTTATCGTTGTGACGCATCAGTAAACGGAGCGCAAGATGGTGATGGAGCCTTACAATCCACCTCAGGATCCCTGGCTGGTGGTGCTTTATCAGGATGAGCACATTATGGTGGTCAACAAGCCCAGCGGCTTGTTGTCCGTGCCAGGGCGTCTGGATGAGCACAAAGACAGTGTGATGACGCGTATTCAGCGCGATTATCCTCAGGCGGAGTCTGTCCATCGTCTGGACATGGCCACCAGCGGTGTGATTGTAGTGGCGCTGAATAAAGCGGCGGAACGCGAGCTGAAACGCCAGTTCCGCGATCGCGAGCCGAAAAAGCAGTATGTCGCACGTGTCTGGGGGCATCCTCAGCCGGCGGAAGGGCTGGTGGATTTACCGCTGATCTGCGACTGGCCGAACCGACCAAAACAAAAGGTCTGTTACGAAACCGGCAAAGCAGCGCAAACCGAGTATGAAGTGCTGGAGTACGCGCCAGATAACACTGCGCGCGTGCTGCTTAAACCGATTACCGGGCGCTCGCACCAGCTGCGTGTCCATATGCTTGCGCTGGGGCACCCGATTCTGGGGGACAGATTTTACGCGCCGCCCGATGCACTGGCGCTGGCGCCACGCCTGCAGCTGCATGCGCAGACGCTCACCATCACCCATCCGGTTTTTGGCAATGCAATGACGTTTAAAGCCCCAGTCGACTTCTGAAAAAAAGGCCCGACACTGTCGGGCCTTTTTTATTTGAAACTTTTCTTCTCTTTAATCAACTCGTACGCTTTCTGAATTTCCTGCGCTTTTTGCTTCGCCATCTCCATCATCTCCGGCGGTAAACCTTTCGCGACCAGTTTGTCCGGGTGGTGCTCACTCATCAGCTTACGATAGGCACGCTTGATGGTGGTTACATCGTCCGATGGCTTCACCCCCAGCACGTTACAGGCATCCTCCAGCGTCGGACCCCGCTGCGCCTGCTGCCAGGCACCGCCAGAGGACTGCTGGTGATAGCCGCCGCCAAACTGCGCACCGCCCTGCATCATGCGCAGGAACTGGTCGAACTGCATACGGGAGATGCCCAGTTCTTCCGCAATAACGTATAAAACATCGCGTTCATTAGGATGAAGTGAACCATCGGCAAACGCCGCCTGGATTTGGATCTCCAGAAACATCCGAATTAAATCAAAACGGCCGAAGCAGATGCTGCGGAACTGACGCATTTTATCGCGCAGCGGATAGTTATCCGCTTTACCGATGCGAAACGCATTTTGTGCCGCGAGACGGGAGTCACCATGCAGATTCATGCGGTCCATAAAGACGCTGGCTATCTGAATATCGGCTTCCGTCACACGCCCTTTTGATTTGGTTAAGTGCCCCATCACCTCAAACGTGGTGGAGAAAAAGAGGGACTGACGCTCACGCTGATTGGCAAACCAGGCCATTTTGCGGCTGCGAGCCTTATCAAACATATGGCCGATAATAAGCCCCAGTACGATCCCCCAGAACCCGGCACCCATGATGATGGCGAACGCAACGCCGATTATTTTACCCCAATACTGCATATACTCCCCGGTTAGTCATGTTCCTGGCCGACGCAACGTCATCATCACAGTGTTCAAGCCACGGTCAATTGAAGGACATCGCCTATAATTTGCTTTATCATACTCGTCATTCGATAGCGAGCCTAACACTCTGGCGCGCAAACGGGCAGGATTAACGCTGGTACTGCGCTGATGAGTAAGATAGTCTCTGAGCGTTTGTAAGCCGTAGCCACTGATGACGGAACAATAAAATACAACGTATGAAAAAACGTATCCCCACCCTCCTGGCCACAATGATTGGCACCGCCCTGTACAGCCAACAGGGACTGGCGGCCGATCTCGCCTCGCAGTGTATGCTTGGCGTCCCAAGTTATAATCGTCCACTGGTAAAGGGCGATACGAATAGCTTGCCGGTAACCATTACTGCCGATAGCTCTAAAGGCACATATCCTGACAATGCGACATTTACTGGCAATGTGGATATTAACCAGGGCAACAGCCGTCTGCAGGCAGATGAAGTGCAATTACACCAGAAGCAGCCGGAAGGTGCGGCCGAGCCGGTACGAACGGTGGATGCGCTGGGTAATGTGCACTATGACGACAATCAGGTCATCCTGAAAGGTCCGAAAGCCTGGTCAAACCTGAATACCAAAGACACTAACGTCTGGGAAGGTGATTACCAGATGGTAGGTCGCCAGGGGCGCGGTGATGCAGACCTGATGAAACAGCGCGGCGAAAACCGCTATACGATTCTCGAAAACGGCTCCTTCACGTCCTGTCTGCCCGGGTCTAATACCTGGAGCGTGGTCGGAAGTGAAGTCATCCATGACCGTGAAGAGCAGGTTGCCGAGATCTGGAACGCCCGCTTCAAGCTCGGTCCGGTACCCGTTTTCTACAGCCCTTACCTGCAGCTTCCTGTGGGTGACAAACGCCGCTCAGGTTTCCTGATCCCGAATGCCAAATACAGCACCACGAACTACTTTGAGTTCTATCTGCCGTATTACTGGAATATCGCGCCCAACATGGACGCCACGATCACGCCGCACTATATCCATAAGCGCGGCAACGTTATGTGGGAAAACGAGTTCCGCTACCTGACGCAGGCGGGTACTGGCCTGATGGAACTGGATTATCTGCCGTCGGATAAAGTCTTCCAGGATGAGCATCCAACAGAAGGTGATAAACACCGCTGGTTGTTCTACTGGAAACATGCCGGGGTAATGGACCAGGTCTGGCGGTTTAACGTCGACTACACCAAAGTCAGCGACCCTTACTATTTCAACGACTTTGACTCCAAATACGGGTCCAGTACCGATGGCTACGCCACGCAGAAATTCAGCGTGGGGTACGCTATTCAGAACTTCGACGCTACGGTCTCTACCAAGCAGTTCCAGGTCTTTAGCAGCCAGAACACAAGTACTTACGGTGCAGAACCGCAGTTGGACGTTAACTGGTACCAGAACGATGTTGGTCCGTTTGACACCCGCGTGTACGCCCAGGCCGTGCACTTCGTTAACACCAACTCGGATATGCCGGAATCCACGCGTGTTCACCTCGAGCCAACCATCAATTTGCCGGTGTCAAATGACTGGTCGAGCCTGAATACCGAGGCCAAACTGATGGCCACCCATTACCAGCAGAAGAATCTCGACTGGTATAACAACCGTTACGGCACCGATCTCGAAGAATCCGTGAACCGCGTCCTGCCGCAGTTCAAAATGGACGGCAAACTGATCTTCGAACGCGATATGGGTCTTCTGGCGGAGGGTTATACCCAGACGCTTGAGCCACGTATGCAGTATCTGTACGTCCCGTATCGCGATCAGAGCAACATTCAGAACTATGACTCCTCATTCCTGCAGTCTGACTACAGCGGTCTGTTCCGCGACCGTACCTACGGTGGCCTCGACCGTATTGCGTCAGCAAACCAGTTAACGACCGGCGTCACAACGCGCGTTTATGATGATGCCGCCGTTGAACGTTTTAACGTTTCTGTTGGTCAAATCTACTATTTCACCGAGTCCCGGACCGGTGATGACGACATTAACTGGGAGAAAGACAACAAAACGGGTTCTCTGGTGTGGGCGGGTGATACTTACTGGCGTATGACCGATCGCTGGGGTTTACGCGGGGGTGTGCAGTACGATACGCGTCTCAACAACGTTGCGACAAGCAGTGCGGCGATTGAATATCGTCGTGATGAAGACCGTATGCTGCAGTTGACCTATCGTTACGCCAGCCCGGAATATATTCAGGCCACGTTGCCAAACTATGCGAATACGGATCAGTACAAAGACGGCATCTCGCAGGTGGGTGGCGCAGCGAGCTGGCCAATCGCCGATCGCTGGTCAATCGTCGGTGCTTACTACTTTGACACCAACACCAGTAAACCTGCTGACCAGATGGTTGGTCTGCAATATAACTCCTGCTGCTACGCGCTGCGTGTCGGTTACGAACGTAAGCTTAACGGCTGGGATACCAAGAATGAACAGGGCAAATACGATAACGTGATTGGCTTTAATGTCGAACTGCGCGGCCTGAGCTCCAACTACGGCCTGGGCACGCAGCAGATGCTGCGCTCGAACATTCTGCCGTACCGCAGTTCCTTGTAATGTGCTTAATTTGCAACGTAATCCGCTTTGCGGTTAATTGAAATGGAAAAAGTATGAAGAACTGGAAAACGCTGCTGCTCGGTGTCGCTATGGTTGCGAATACCAGCTTCGCGGCCCCCCAGGTTGTTGATAAGGTCGCCGCTGTAGTTAACAACGGCGTCGTGCTCGAAAGCGACGTTGACGGTTTGATGAAATCTGTGAAGCTCAATTCGGGTGAAGCAGGTCAGCAACTTCCGGATGACGCTACCCTGCGCCATCAGATCCTGGAACGTCTGATCATGGATCAGATTGTCCTGCAAATGGGTCAGAAAATGGGTGTGAAGGTCACTGACGAGCAGCTCGATCAGGCCATTGCAAACATCGCGAAGCAGAACAACATGAGCCTGGACCAGATGCGCAGCCGTCTGGCCTATGATGGCATCAGCTATGCAACGTACCGTAATCAGATCCGTAAAGAGATGCTGATTTCGGAAGTGCGTAACAATGAAGTCCGTCGCCGCGTCACGATCCTGCCTCAGGAAGTGGACGCGCTGGCAAAACAGGTGGGTAACCAGAACGACGCCAGCACCGAACTAAACCTGAGCCACATTCTGATCCCGCTGCCAGAGAACCCAACCTCCGACCAGGCTGCGGAAGCTGAAAGCCAGGCGCGTTCGATTGTCGAGCAGGCACGTAACGGCGGTGACTTTGGCAAACTGGCCATCACCTACTCCGCTGACCAACAGGCGCTGAAAGGCGGCCAGATGGGCTGGGGACGTATCCAGGAGCTGCCTTCCATCTTTGCCCAGGCGCTGAGCACGGCGAAGAAAGGTGACATCGTGGGTCCCATCCGTTCAGGCGTGGGCTTCCATATCCTGAAAGTGAACGATCTGCGCGGTCAGAGTCAGAACATTTCGGTTACCGAAGTTCACGCTCGCCATATTCTCCTCAAGCCGTCACCTATCATGACTGACGATCAGGCGCGCGTGAAACTGCAACAGATTGCTGCAGACATCAAGAGCGGAAAAACCTCGTTTGCGAATGCCGCGAAAGAGTTCTCTCAGGATCCCGGCTCTGCTAATCAGGGCGGCGATCTGGGCTGGGCGGCCGCAGATATCTACGATCCTGCGTTCCGTGACGCACTGATGAAGCTGAACAAAGGCCAGATGAGCGTCCCGGTGCACTCCTCCTTCGGCTGGCATCTGATCGAACTGTTGGATACCCGCAATGTTGATAAAACGGACGCGGCGCAGAAAGACAGAGCCTACCGCATGCTGTTTAACCGTAAGTTCTCTGAAGAAGCAGCAACCTGGATGCAGGAACAACGCGCCAGCGCTTATGTGAAAGTACTGAGCAACTAATGAAACAGCATCGTGTTGTGATCACTCCCGGCGAACCTGCCGGGATTGGGCCTGACCTCGTTGTCCAGCTCGCCCAGCGCAGCTGGCCGGTGGAACTGGTTGTCTGCGCGGATGCAACACTGTTACAAGACCGGGCAACGCTGCTCGGTCTGCCTTTAACGCTCATCCCCTACGTTGAAGGCCAGCAGCCTGCACCACAGCAAGCCGGCACGCTTACGCTTCTTCCTGTTCCACTTCGTACTCCCGTCATCCCGGGTCAGCTCAGTACCGAAAACGGCCACTATGTTGTAGAGACGCTGGCGCGTGCCTGCGACGGTTGCCTGAAGGGCGAATTTGCCGCCCTGATCACCGGTCCCGTGCACAAAGGCGTTATCAACGAGGCGGGGATACCGTTTACCGGGCACACGGAGTTCTTTGAAGAGCGCTCGCACAGCCCGAAAGTGGTCATGATGCTGGCGACAGAAGCAATGCGCGTTGCCCTCGTGACGACCCATTTGCCCATCAGGGCCATTCCGGATGCCATTACTCCGTCTCTTTTACGGGAGATCATCGGGATCCTGCATCACGACCTGCAAACCAAATTCGGCATCAAACAGCCGCATGTGCTGGTCTGCGGGCTGAACCCGCACGCCGGTGAAGGCGGACATATGGGTACCGAAGAGATCGACACCATTATTCCGGTGCTTGAAGAGATGCGGGCAAAAGGGATGAACTTAAGCGGGCCGTTGCCTGCCGATACCCTTTTCCAGCCAAAATACCTGGATAATGCGGACGCCGTGCTCGCGATGTACCACGATCAAGGCCTGCCCGTGCTAAAATACCAGGGCTTTGGCCGCGGGGTGAATATCACCCTCGGTTTACCTTTTATTCGAACGTCCGTTGACCACGGTACTGCGCTGGATCTGGCAGGCCAGGGGAAAGCGGATGTCGGCAGTTTTATTACGGCGCTTAATCTCGCCATCAAAATGATTGTTAATACTCAATGACTAATCGAGTCCATCAGGGCCACTTAGCCCGAAAACGCTTCGGGCAAAACTTCCTCAACGATCAGTTCGTGATCGACAGTATCGTGTCTGCCATTAATCCGCAGAAAGGTCAGGCTATGGTCGAAATCGGCCCGGGTCTTGCCGCTCTGACTGAACCCGTAGGCGAACGCCTGGACGAACTGACCGTTATCGAACTCGATCGCGATCTCGCCGCACGCCTGCAAACTCACCCGTTCCTGGGGCCAAAGCTGACGATTTATCAGCAGGATGCCATGACCATGAACTTTGGTGAGCTATCGGAAAAAATGGGCCAACCGCTGCGCGTGTTCGGTAACCTGCCGTACAACATCTCCACACCGCTAATGTTCCACCTGTTTAGCTATACTGATGCCATTGCCGACATGCACTTCATGTTGCAAAAAGAGGTGGTTAACCGTCTGGTTGCAGGGCCGAACAGTAAAGCGTATGGTCGTTTGAGCGTGATGGCACAATATTTCTGCAACGTGATCCCGGTGCTCGAAGTACCGCCAACCGCCTTTACGCCACCACCAAAAGTGGACTCTGCGGTAGTGCGTCTTGTACCGCATAAAATAATGCCGTACCCGGTGAAAGACCTGCGGGTGCTGAGCCGCATTACTACGGAAGCCTTTAACCAGCGCCGTAAAACGATCCGTAACAGCCTGGGCAATCTGTTTACCGTTGAAGTGCTGACTGAGTTGGGTATTGACCCGGCAATGCGTGCAGAAAATATTTCCGTAGAACAGTACTGTAAGCTGGCTAATTACATCAGCGAAAATGCGCCGCCGAAGGAGAGTTAAGCCATGATTGATTCGCCCCGCGTATGTGTCCATGTACAAAGCGTTTATGTTGAATCCCAGTCCTCACCGGATGAAGAACGTTTTGTCTTCGCTTACACCGTGACCATTCGCAATCTGGGGCGGATGCCTGTGCAACTGCTTGGGCGCTACTGGCTTATCACCAACGGCAACGGCCGCGAAATCGAAGTTCAGGGTGAAGGTGTGGTTGGTGAACAGCCCCACATCGACCCTGGCGAAGAGTATCAGTATACCAGCGGCGCCGTGATCGAAACGCCGCTGGGCACCATGCAGGGCCATTACGAAATGGTCGACGTCGATGGCAATGTGTTCCGCGTTGCTATTCCTGTGTTCCGTCTCGCCGTTACAACACTCATTCATTAATCTAATGTCTACATATCTGATTGGCGACGTTCACGGTTGCTACGATGAACTGATCGCATTGTTAAAACAGGTCGACTTTACGCCTGGACAAGATACGCTCTGGCTGACGGGCGATTTAGTGGCGCGTGGCCCTGGCTCGCTGGACGTTCTACGCTTCGTCAAATCACTGGGCGACAGCGTGCGCATGGTACTGGGCAACCACGATCTGCATTTGCTGGCCGTCTTTGCCGGGATCAGTCGCAACAAACCCAAAGATCGTCTCTCGCCTTTGCTGGATGCCCCGGACGCGGATGTTCTCATCAACTGGCTACGCCGCCAGCCGCTGCTGCAGATCGATGAAGAGAAAAAACTGGTCATGGCGCATGCCGGGATCACCCCTCAGTGGGATCTTGAGACGGCGAAAACCTGTGCGCGTGACGTTGAAGCGGTGCTGGCAAGCGACTCGTATCCTTTCTTCCTCGACGCGATGTACGGCGATATGCCGAATCACTGGAGCGAAGATCTTAGCGGTCTGGCCCGCCTGCGCTTTATTACGAACGCTTTCACCCGCATGCGTTTTTGCTTCCCGAACGGGCAGCTGGATATGTATTGCAAAGAGACACCGGAAAGCGCACCTGCGCCTCTTAAACCGTGGTTTGCCATTCCCGGTCCGGTGACCAACGCCTATAACGTGGTGTTTGGCCACTGGGCGTCGCTTGAAGGAAAAGGCACACCGGAGGGGATCTACGGTCTCGATACCGGCTGCTGCTGGGGTGGAGAGTTAACCTGCTTGCGCTGGGAAGATAAAACGTACTTTGTTCAGCCATCCAACCGACAGCTGGACTTAGGGGAAGACGAGGCCGTTGCCTCCTGATGAGGATTTCCCTCCCCCGGACGGGAGAGGGACATTCACTTAGCGACGTTCCAGAATTTCGAAGCAGTAGCTGTGGGAGTTCTGCGCATCCGCGTCGTGGAATTCACTGAAGACAGATTCCCACTCATCAGGATCGTAGTCCGGGAAATGCGTATCCCCTTCCACTTCCGCATCAATATGGGTCAGATACAGCTTCTGTGCTTTCGGCAGGAACTGTTCGTACACACGCCCACCGCCAATCACCATGATCTCCTCGGCATTACCGCATGCGGCAATGGCCTCGTCTACGGACTTCACCCATTCGACGCGATCGTCAGTGCCAGGCTGGCTACTGATAACGATATTTTTACGGCCCGGTAATGGACGACCAATCGACTCCCAGGTCAGGCGGCCCATCACTACCGGCTTGTTTAACGTAGTACGTTTAAACCATGCGAGATCGGCAGGCAGGTTCCACGGCATGGCATTTTCCATACCGATAACACGGTCCACCGCCAGCGCTGCAATCAGACTGATCATTGAAAATTTCCCGGATGCAAAAAATTGCCGCCACTATACGGAAAGCTTAATCTTTCGTCGACTGGCGGCTGAGTAAAGATAGAGAAATTTTTTAATATTGCTGGCAACTCCACTTCACGCGGAAGGTTTACTCTCCGGTTCGTCCGCCGGATCGCCAGTATGCTTGCCCTCTTCCGTGCCCTGCCAGCCGTGACGCTGGATAAGCGACAGGTGATTGCGGTCCTCGTTAATGATTTCCGTCAGCATCGCGCTGGTGCGTTTAAACACCGCTGCACGCTCGGTGGCTGTGCTGCCCGCCATCGCCACCATCTCTTCCACCATCTCGGTGTTAAAGCGGCGGAACAGGTCCGCACGTTCACGTGCTTCATAGGCACCTAGCCCCAGATTTTCCAGCGCGATCCGGCCAGACTTGAGCGCACCTTCGAACGTTTCACGCTCTGGCGCCTCCACCCCTGCCTGACGCAGCCGGATGTAGTGATCCACATCGCGGGCGCGAGAGATAATGGTCAGCTCGGGGAAGTGTTCCTTGACCAACTCCACCATCTGCATGCTGGTCTCCGGATCGTCGATCGCGTTAATCAACACTTCCGCTTTCGCCGCCCCGGCGGATTCCAGCAGATCGACACGGGTCGCATCCCCGTAAAACACTTTCATGTCGAATTTCCGCAGGGTCTCAACATGGTCGGGATCGTGGTCGAGGATCACCATTTTGACCCCGCTCGACAACAGCAAACGGCCCACGATCTGCCCGAAGCGACCAAACCCGGCGATGATCACCCGCGGCTGCTCCTCGTCGATCTCGTCGGCTTCGCGTTCTTGCTCGCTCCCCGTTTTTTCCAGACGCGCCAGCACCACCAGCAGAACAGGCGTTGCGGCCATCGACAGTGCGACGGCAAGCGTCAGCGCTTTCGCCCACTCAGCATCCAGTACGTTGGCCATCTGCGCCGCGCCAAAGACCACGAATGCAAACTCACTCCCCTGCCCCAGCAGTACGGCAAACCAACGACGCTGCTTGTTGGGCACCGTTAATGGACGCGCTATCAGCCACAACATGCCCATCTTAATGACCAGGAAACCGACCAGCAGGATGAGGATCCGCAGCGGATGCGTTACCAACGTGCCAAAGTCGATAGACATCCCCACGCCGATGAAAAACAGCCCCAGCAATAATCCCTTAAACGGCTCGATATCACTTTCCAGCGCATGGCGATATTCAGAGCTGGCCAGCAGCACCCCGGCCAGGAACGCCCCCATAGCCATCGATAGGCCGGCTTCCTCGAGCAGCAAACCAAAGCCAAACACCAGGAACAGCGCAACGGCACTGAAAACTTCACGCAGGCCGGAGCGAGCGACAAAGCGCAGCAACGGACGGGTCACGTAGCGGCCAAGCAGAATAACCAGCGCCAGGGCACCAACCACTTTCAGCGCGGAAAGCGCAAAAGCCCCCATGGTCGTTGAGGCACCGCTTGCGGCCAGCAGCGGGATCATCGCCACCAGCGGGATGGCGGCAATATCCTGGAACAGCAGCACCGAAAACGCGCTGCGCCCCATCTGAGAGACCGTCAGGTTGCGCTCGTTCATTGCCTGCATGGCAATGGCCGTAGAGGAGAGTGCCAGCGTCAGGCCGATGAGTGTCGCGACTTTCCAGTCCATGCCCAGCAGGATACAGAACCCGCCCAGCAGCAGACCACAGGCCACCATCTGCAAGGCTCCCCCACCAAATACCGAAGCACGCAGTTTCCATAACCGCCGGGGATCCAGCTCCAGGCCAATTACAAACAGCATCAGCACGACGCCGATCTCAGCGAAATGGAGAATCGCCTCGGCATCGGTCACCAGACGGAAGCCCCACGGTCCAATGACACAGCCGGCAATGAGGTAACCCAGCACTGAACCCAGCCCCAGACGTACCGCCACGGGCACAATCAGCGCAGCCGCGCCGAGGTAAATCAGCGCCTGTATCAGCGTATGGCTATCCATTGTTCGCCTCCTGCCACTCAAGTAACCGTTGTTTATAATGGCGTGCCTGCGCCTGCAACGTCTCATCATCGCAAACGAACGTACAGTGCATCGCAAAAGGAGGGAGCCAGTTCAGCCCACAATAGAGTGCCGTCGCCTGCAGCGGCTGTGACAGCACCTCAAAGCCCGGGAAAGCACCAATATCGAAGTGGCTTTCTCCCCCGCCGGTGGTCACGGCCCACATCAGGCTTTTACCTTTAAGCGCGTGACCGTTGTGGCCATACGCCCAGCCGTGGGAAAAGACTTTATCGATCCACAGTTTGAGGAGCGGAGGGGTGCTGTACCATTGCATCGGATGCTGCCAGATAATTAAATCGGCACGAGAGAGCGCCTCCTGTTCGGCGGCGATATCGATATTAAAATCGGGATAAAGTTGATAGAGGGAACGTATCTCTACGTTATCAAGCGTCCTTACCTGCTCAAGCATCCGTTTATTTGCATGCGAGTGATGCGGATACGGATGTGCGTAAATTATCAGAATCATTAATTAGCCTGTTGTTTTACTGCCTTCTTTTACCAAAAGAGTGTAGTCAGTAATTCAACAGGCTAATAGTGAATATTATTGACGGGCTAACGTCAGAAATCTGAACTAGTTATCCAGTTCGCCCATGGATTTCACCTGGTCACGGTTGATCTGTTCAGTTTGACCCGTTTCGGCGTTTTTATAGGAAACCAGACCGGTGTCATCATCGACCTGCGGCTTACCGTCAGTCACTATCGTACGGCCATCCGTGGTTTTTACTGCCTGATTAGATGAACAGCCCGCAACGGTAAACATGGCGGTGGCAGCCAGAACGGACGCGATCAGTAGTTTATTTTGCATGGTGTTTTCCCCTGCTCTCAGTTGAATTTCGTTATCGACCTAACCATTTTAGGCTAACTGACTGAATGCGGTTGGAAAACCAGAAGGTTCTGAAGGTGGGAATAATACCCGGCAGCGAATACTGCCGGGTATGTTGGCTTACTTGTTAATCTGGGCGTGCATTTCCTGAACGGAAATCACCTTCTCGGTGGCATCAGCGTTCAGTGCCATCGCGGTGGCGAAACCACCGTTCAGGGTGGTGTCGTAATGCACTTTGTACTGCAGCGCGCTGCGGCGAATCAGCTTGGAGTCTTCAATCGCCTGACGACCTGCGGTGGTGTTAATGATGTAGGTGTATTCGCCATTCTTGATGCGATCCTGAATGTGCGGACGACCTTCATGCACCTTGTTCACCAGACGCGGATTAATGCCCGCTTCACCCAGCACAATGGCCGTGCCGTGGGTTGCATCCAGCTCGAAGCCCTGTTTCAGCAGCTTAGCCGCCAGGTCAACCACGCGCTCTTTATCGCCTTCGCGAACAGAGAGCAGCGCACGGCCAGATTTTTTCATGGTGGAGTTACTGCCTAACTGCGCCTTCGCAAACGCTTCTGCGAAGGTGCGGCCCACGCCCATCACTTCCCCGGTAGAACGCATTTCTGGCCCTAACAGCGGGTCGACGCCCGGGAATTTGTTGAACGGCAGTACCACTTCTTTCACCGAGTAGTACGGTGGGATAATTTCTTTCGTCACGCCCTGCTGTGCCAGCGTCTGGCCCGCCATCACGCGCGCCGCCACTTTCGCCAGCGGAACACCGGTAGCTTTGGAGACGAACGGTACGGTACGTGCTGCGCGCGGGTTCACTTCAATCAGGTAGACTTCGTTGTCTTTAACAGCGAACTGGACGTTCATCAGACCGCGAACCTGCAGTTCGAAGGCCAGCTTCTGCACCTGCTGGCGCATCACGTCCTGAATTTCCTGGCTCAGGGTGTACGCTGGCAGGGAACATGCGGAGTCACCGGAGTGAACGCCTGCCTGTTCGATGTGCTCCATGATACCGCCAATCAGCACCATTTCGCCGTCACAGATGGCATCCACATCCACTTCAACGGCATCGTCGAGGAAACGGTCGAGCAGAACCGGCGCATCGTTGGACACGCTCACTGCCGTCTGGAAGTAGCGACGCAGGTCAGCTTCGTCGTAGACGATTTCCATCGCGCGGCCGCCCAGCACGTACGAAGGACGTACCACCAGCGGGTAGCCAATCTCTTTCGCCTTCTCAACAGCCATCTCGATAGCGGTGACGGTGGCATTGGCTGGCTGTTTCAGCTTCAGACGGTCAACCGCCTGCTGGAAACGCTCACGGTCTTCTGCACGGTCGATTGCATCCGGGCTGGTACCGATTACCGGCACACCAGCGGCTTCCAGCGCGCGCGCCAGTTTCAGTGGGGTCTGGCCACCGTATTGCACGATTACGCCTTTAGGCTTCTCGATACGCACGATTTCCAGCACATCTTCCAGCGTTACCGGCTCAAAGTAGAGGCGGTCGGAGGTATCGTAGTCGGTCGACACGGTTTCCGGGTTACAGTTGACCATGATGGTCTCGTAACCGTCTTCGCGCAGTGCCAGGGAGGCATGAACGCAGCAGTAGTCAAACTCGATGCCCTGGCCGATACGGTTAGGACCGCCGCCCAGCACCATAATCTTGTCGCGGTCGACGGACGGGTTCGCTTCACACTCATCTTCATACGTGGAGTACATGTAAGCGGTGTCGGTCGCAAACTCCGCTGCACAGGTATCCACGCGTTTGTAGACCGGGTGCAGGTCATACTGGTCACGCAGCTTGCGGATTTCCGCTTCACGTACGCCCGCCAGTTTGGCCAGACGCGCATCGGCGAAGCCTTTACGCTTCAGTACGCGCAGGAAGTCAGCGTCCAGGCCATTGATGCCCAGGTCCGCGACTCTTTCTTCCAGACGTACCAGCTCTTCAATCTGCACCAGGAACCAGCGGTCGATGTTGGTCAGGTTGAACACGCCATCAACAGAGAGGCCCGCACGGAACGCATCGGCGATGTACCAGATACGCTCTGCGCCTGCGTCCTTCAGCTCGCGGCGAATTTTGGTCAGCGCTTCAGGGTCTTCCAGGCTCACTTTCGGGTCAAAACCCGTGGCCCCCACTTCCAGGCCGCGCAGCGCTTTCTGCAGGGATTCCTGCTGAGTACGCCCAATCGCCATCACTTCGCCAACAGATTTCATCTGTGTGGTCAGACGGTCGTTTGCGCCGGCGAACTTCTCGAAGTTAAAGCGAGGGATCTTGGTCACAACGTAGTCGATGGACGGCTCGAAGGACGCTGGAGTGCGGCCACCGGTGATGTCATTCATCAGCTCATCGAGGGTATATCCCACCGCCAGTTTCGCGGCCACTTTCGCAATCGGGAAGCCGGTGGCTTTCGAGGCCAGCGCGGAGGAGCGAGAAACACGCGGGTTCATTTCGATAACAATCAGGCGACCGTTTTTCGGGTTCACGGCAAACTGAACGTTAGAGCCACCCGTTTCTACGCCGATTTCACGCAGTACCGCCATCGAGGCGTTACGCATGATTTGATACTCTTTGTCGGTCAGCGTCTGGGCTGGCGCTACGGTGATGGAGTCGCCGGTGTGGATACCCATCGCATCGAAGTTTTCGATGGAGCAGACGATGATGCAGTTGTCGTTTTTATCACGCACCACTTCCATCTCGTACTCTTTCCAGCCAATCAGCGATTCATCAATCAGCAGCTCTTTGGTGGGGGAGAGATCCAGACCGCGTTCACAAATCTCTTCGAACTCTTCGCGGTTGTAGGCGATACCGCCGCCGGTGCCACCCATGGTGAAGGATGGACGGATGATGCACGGATAACCAACGTCAGCCGCCACAGCCAGCGCTTCTTCCATGGTATGTGCAATACCGGAACGCGCGGTGTCGAGGCCGATTTTCTTCATCGCCACGTCGAAGCGACGGCGGTCTTCAGCTTTATCAATGGCATCGGCTGTCGCACCAATCATGGTCACGCCGAACTCTTCCAGCACGCCCTGACGTTCCAGCTCCAGCGCACAGTTCAGCGCCGTCTGGCCGCCCATGGTAGGCAGAACCGCGTCCGGACGCTCTTTTTCGATGATTTTGCGTACCACTTCCCAGTGAATCGGCTCGATGTAGGTTGCATCTGCCATTTCCGGGTCGGTCATGATGGTGGCCGGGTTAGAGTTCACCAGGATAACGCGGTAACCCTCTTCGCGCAGGGCTTTACACGCCTGGGCACCGGAGTAGTCGAATTCGCAGGCCTGGCCGATCACAATCGGGCCAGCGCCAAGGATCAGGATGCTTTTTATGTCTGTACGTTTTGGCATGGTCTTCTCGGCTCCTGATTATTTAGCGGTCTTACGGTATTGCTCAATAAGTTCGATGAAGTGATCGAACAGCGGCGCGGCATCGTGCGGGCCCGGGCTGGCTTCAGGGTGGCCCTGGAAGCTGAACGCTGGCTTATCGGTACGATGAATCCCCTGCAGGGTGCCATCGAAAAGAGACTTGTGGGTCACGCGCAGGTTAGCAGGCATTGACGCCTCATCCACTGCGAAGCCGTGGTTCTGTGCCGTAATCATTACCGTGTTGTTATCAATATCTTTCACCGGGTGGTTCCCACCGTGGTGACCGAACTTCATCTTCACTGTGTTAGCACCGCTCGCCAGCGCCAGCAGCTGATGACCCAGACAGATGCCGAATACCGGGATATCGGTTTCCAGGAAGGATTTGATGGCGTCGATAGCGTAATCGCACGGTGCCGGGTCGCCAGGACCGTTGGACAGGAAGATACCGTCCGGATTCATCTTCAGTACCTCTTCAGCAGAGGTTTTCGCCGGGACGACCGTCAGGCGGCAGCCGCGGTCGACCAGCATACGCAGGATGTTGCGCTTGGCACCAAAATCGTACGCCACCACGTGGAATGGCAGGTCGCTCTCTTTTTTCGCTTCCGGCAGGTCTCCCGCCAGCGTCCAGCTTCCCTGCGTCCAGCTGTAGGCTTCTGCTGTGGTCACTTCTTTCGCCAGGTCCATGCCGTTCAGACCCGGGAAAGCTTTCGCTTTTTCCAGCGCCAGGGCTGCATCGAGGTTATCTCCTGCGATGATACAACCGTTTTGTGCACCCTTCTCGCGCAGCAGACGCGTCAGCTTACGGGTATCGATATCAGCAATCGCCACGATGTTATGGCGCTTCAGGTAGGAAGAGAGGTCCTCGGTATTGCGGTAGTTGCTGGCAATCAGCGGCAGGTCGCGAATGACCAGGCCTTGCGCATGTACCTGAGAGGATTCTTCGTCAGCAGCATTGGTGCCGACATTGCCGATATGAGGATAAGTAAGAGTAACGATTTGGCGAGAATAGGAAGGATCAGTGAGGATTTCTTGATAACCGGTCATTGAAGTATTGAAAACGACTTCCCCAACCGCCGAACCCGTTGCCCCTATGGCCCGACCGATAAACTGGGTTCCGTCTTCCAGAACCAATAGCGCTGACTTAATCAAAACACCCTCCAGAGAATATTCACTCACTTTATTTGCATATTAATTCATAACCGCGTCATGAATCAATGCAAATGTGTTGCCAGCGGATTTTTGGCAAACGGCGGCATTCTGGGGATTTGGTGGCTAAAAGTCAACTTAAAACGGAGATTTGTCATATTCTTTTGCGAGCCTGAGAGAGCCAGGAGAGCTTAAGCGGCAAAAAGATCAGGTAAATCACTGCGGAAAACGCTTGCGCGGCAAGTTTAATGGGAAAGGCCGCTTCGTGGCATCAAAAAGTGGACCAGACGGTCAAATTTACATTCAGATAACACAAAACACGAAGAAGAGATGAACTTTAGCGTGTAAATTCAGGAAATCATGATGAAAGACATAAAATAAAAGGGCAATAAAATATTGCCCTATGCAATCAAAGCATTACGACTGCAATAACCACATCACGATGGGTAATAACGGTTACAAATTGTTGAGATCAAGCACATCTCGCATATCAAAAAGACCCTCTTTCTTGTCTTTTAACCACAAGGCGGAGCGTACAGCGCCATTTGCAAACGTCATCCGGCTGGATGCCTTATGCGTAATCTCGACGCGTTCCCCAATATCGGCGAACATCGCCGTATGTTCGCCGACGATATCGCCCGCGCGGACGGTAGCAAAACCAATCGTGCCGGGAACACGTTCACCGGTGTGCCCTTCACGGGTGTAGACCGCGCAGTCTTTCAAATCTTTATCCAGTGCATGAGCAATCGCTTCCCCCATCGCCAGCGCCGTACCGGATGGCGCGTCGACTTTATAACGATGGTGCGCTTCAACAATCTCAATGTCGGTATAACTGCCCATGACCTTCGCTGCCTTCTCCAGCAGCTTCAGCATGACGTTCACCCCCACGCTAAAGTTTGCGGCGAAGACAATCGCAATCTCGTGTGAGGCATCCTGAATGGCCTGCTTCCCGGCATCATCAAAACCGGTGGTGCCGATCACCATTCCTTTACCGTGCTGACGGCAAAATGCCAGATGCGTGAGCGTGCCTTCCGGACGGGTAAAATCGATGAACACATCAAAGTCATCTTTTACCGCCTCCAGGCTGCTCTGCACGGTAACGCCTGTCTTACCCGCGCCCGCCAGCTCACCCGCGTCAGCGCCAAGCAACGATGAGCCGTCACGCTCCAGCGCCGCGCCCAGTGCCACGCCATCCATCTGTAGTGCCGCCTGAATCAGCTGGCGACCCATACGTCCACCCGCGCCCGCAATGGCGACACGGATCTGTGCATCATGCATAGTTATTCTCTTACGTTAAAATGATGTAAACCGTTTTCAGATTAACCAGCCTTTGCAGATGCTGCCAACTGAAAACGACGATAATTAGAATTTAATGATAAACAGGAAGAAATATCAGCAAAAGGCATAATCTTCAGCGAAAACCGCACGATTCGCGGACCACCAGCGCGGGCGGTAAAATAATGCGTTTCGCCGGCTCCCGGTTCCCCTGTATCCGGCTGAAAAGCAGTTCGCCGGCCTTACGTCCTATCTCCTTCGCGGCAACGGAGACGGTAGTCAGTGCAGGCTGTACCAGCCCGGCCTCGGTAATATCGTCAAAGCCCACCAGGGCAAAATGGCGTCCCGGCTCGCGTCCCATTTTGCGTAAACACTGCATAACGCCAAGGGCAACAATGTCCTGGTAACACACTGCAGCGGTAATCTGCGGATGGTTCATCAACAACGCTTCCGCCACGCGCGCGCCATCACTCTGGCTTGCCTGTGAGGTGACGATCCATTCGGGATTCGGCGTCACACCATACTCCAGTAATTTACTGGTAAATCCGCCGATACGCTGAGCGCGAGACCCCGAATTCAGGCTACCGCCGATAAAGGCAATCTGACGATGCCCCATCCTCAGAAGATGCTCTGTCGCCATTTGCGTGCCAAGGAAGTTATCGGTTCCCACAAAATCAAAGTCCGGATCGTTTAGCGGTCGCACGACCATAATTGCCGGAATATTGCGTCGCTTAAGACCATCGAAAAAGGCCTGCGGAGTTTCTCGCGCGGCACACAGCACCATGCCACAGACGTTGTTACGCATCAGCGAATCCACAAACTTTTGCTGTCGCTCGGACGACTCTTCGCTGTTTGCCAGAAACAGCAGAAGGTCGTGGCGTTCCATCTCATGGCTTAGACCTGCCGTCATTTCGCCATAAAAAGGGTTCGTGATGTCATGCAACAGGAGCCCCACCTGATTACTGCTGCGGTTTCGCAGGTTGGCTGCCGTCTGATTGTAAACATAGCCCGATTCATCCAGCGCCTGAAGTACGCGCTCCCGGGTCCGTTGCGAGATCCGCCCTTTATTACACAGCACCATTGATACGGTGGCGGTTGAAACCCCGGCGCGTTTTGCCACATCAGCCAGCGTGATACCCGTCATGATCGCTCCTTGTCGTTCACATCAGATTAATCGAATAACCTCAATTTTGCACTTTTGCGCGTGAGCCTCTTCACATAATGGCCGCCTTTTCGCCACTTATCGCCAGAACTGGCGGGTTAATCGCGTTAATCACCCTTCCCAAACAAGGTTAATCGAATAACCTTAAGCAACGAAGACGGAGAGAAAAGATGGCAACTTACGATAAATTCCCGGAAGTCGCAGTAGAGGGGTATGACGATTGTGCCTGGCAGGGCTGGGACGCGATTGTGCGCGAGCTTACCCACAGAGCGGGTCAATATACACGCACCGTGCTGGTCATTGACTGCTACCCCGGCGTCAGGCTGGAGGAACTGGAGACAAAACTACTGCCAGCATTGGGGGCTACGCTGACGCTCAATGCCGAACAGATGCGTCTCGACGAACACGCTTTAAGCCGGTTGCTGGCCCGACATCTCACTGACGACCGCGTCTTCGGCGTGCTCTCCTGCCACCAGCTCGACGAATTCATTGACCCGGTGAAACGCGAGGCGTTGCAGGCGCAGGTCGAACGGTGCCGCGAAGGGATAATCGTTATTTACGGGCCGGGTGCCGCGCTGGTTAATGCAGGCGATATTCTGGTCTACGCCGATTTACCGCGCTGGGAGATCCAGCAGCGCATGCGCAGCGGTGAACTGGCTAACTGGGGCGCGGCGAACCAACACGAGGATATTTTGCGTCGCTACAAACGCGCCTTTTTCATTGAATGGCGCGTATTCGATCGTCACAAAACCCCGCTGCTACGGCGTACTGATTATCTCCTGGATACCACCCAGGCGGATAATCCGGCGATGGTCGGCGGCGATGCGCTGCGCGCCGGGTTGCAACACACCACCCAACGTCCTTTTCGTGTAGTGCCCTTTTTCGACCCCGGCGTCTGGGGCGGACAATGGATGAAACAGAAATTCGATCTCGATCCCTCTGCGCCTAACTACGCATGGTGTTTTGACTGCGTGCCCGAGGAAAACAGCCTGTTGCTTCGTTACGGCGCGGTGCGGATCGAGATCCCCTCTCAGGATTTGGTGCTGCTGCACCCCCGGGCGCTGCTGGGTGAAAAAGTGCATGCCCGTTTTGGCGCGGAATTTCCCATCCGCTTTGACCTGCTTGATACCCTCGGCGGGCAGAACCTGAGTTTTCAGGTGCATCCGACCACGGAGTACATACAGCAGCATTTTGGTATGCATTACACCCAGGATGAGAGCTATTACATCCTTGAGGCAGAGCCAGGGGCTCAGGTGTATCTGGGGACCCGAACGGGTACCCGGCCCGAAGCGATGATGGACGACCTCAGACGGGCCAGCCGCGGTGAAAAGCCGTTCGACGACGCCCGCTTCGTCAATCATCTTGCGGCGAACAAGCACGATCATTTTTTGATCCCCGCCGGTACGGTTCACTGTTCTGGAGCAGGAACCGTGGTACTTGAGATCAGCGCCACGCCTTACATTTTTACCTTCAAGCTCTGGGACTGGGGACGGCTGGGAATGGATGGGCAGCCCCGCCCGGTTCATCTGGCGCATGGCGAAAAGGTGATCGACTGGCAACGCGATACGCAGTGGGTCGAACAGCATCTTGTGAATCAGTGTGAACCCCTCGGCGAAGGCACCGGCTGGCGCGAAGAACGAACCGGGCTTCACGAACGTGAATTTATCGAAACGCGTCGCCACTGGTTCAGTGAACCGGTGACGCACTCCTCCCACGGAGGCGTGAATGTCCTTAATCTTGTTGAAGGTGAAGAGGCGACGGTAGACAGCCCCGGCGGCGCATTCGCCCCGTTCGTCGTGCACTACGCAGAAACGTTTATCGTCCCCGCTGACGCAGGCGAATACCGTATTTCTCCGTCAGGGCCAAGCTGCGGTAAATCCATTGCCACCATTAAAGCCTGGGTAAGAGGTTAACCATGATTCACATTATTGTGGCGACACACGGCCCGCTGGCCACCGCCCTGCTGGAAAGCGGAAAAATGGTGTATGGCGATCTTCCTCATCGACAGGCGGTATGTCTGAACGCACAGGCTGGCATAGCGGGGTTTCGCCGTGATTTCGCTGCGGCATACCACCGCGCAGGTGCGGGCGCAGACGGCATCGTCGTCCTGTGCGATATGCAGAGCGGAACGCCGTGGAATGTGGCCTGTGAATACGCGTTTAATCCCCAGACGCATCCGCCGGTCGCCGTGGTGGCAGGAGTCAACTTCCCCATGCTCTTGCTCACCGACGACATTCTGATGGCCCGGGATGTCCATGCCGCCGCGGCGCAGCTCATCGAATTAACGCAGCCCACCCTGGTTCAGGCAAAACGGGTGGAATCCGCCCAGAACGACGATTTCTAAGGAGCTTATATGAGCATTTCGTTTGTACGTATTGACGACCGGGTGATTCACGGGCAGCTCGTCACGCGCTGGGCCAAAGAGCTGCCCTGTGATGGCATCGTGGCAATTGACGATGCCGTCGCGGCCGATCCGCTGCTCTCGTCGGTAATGAAAGGCGCGGTGTCAGATACCAGAGTGTGGCTGTTCGATACCCTGACCGCCATCGAAAAGCTGCCGAAAGTGATTGCCAGCGATAAGCGCTACTTCGTGATTGGCAAATCGCCTGTCACCCTGCAACGTCTTGAACAGGCAGGCATAAGCCTGAAGAGCGGCAATGGCAAAATTAACGTCGGGCCAATGAGTGCCCGCGCCAACACCATCACCATTGGCCCTAATCAGTCCGTAACGCCAGAGGAGGCAGCAGCCTTTGACTGGCTGACTGAACAGGGGCATGCCATCGAGTTTCGTCTGGTGCCCGATGCCAGTTTTTACAGCTGGCAGGACGCCCGGCAAAAACTGAAATAAGGAGCGCATGATGATTTTCGAAGCTTCTCTCATCGGTCTGCTTTGCTATCTCGGTGCACTCAGTAGTCCCTGGCTGTTTGGCCTGACGGGCGGCTGGTATCTCATCTCCCGCCCGCTGGTTTCGGGGATGCTGGTGGGCCTGATTCTGGGCGACGTTAAAACCGGGATCATGATTGGTGTGGCGGTGCAGGCCGTTTATATCGCGATGGTCACCCCCGGCGGTTCAATGCCTGCCGATCTCAATTTTGTCGCTTATCCTGCTATCGCGCTGGGGATTCTGTCGGGCAAAGGGCCAGAGGTGGCCGTGGCGCTGGCGGCGACCATTGGCATTGCCGGAACGATACTGTTTAACGCCATGATGGTATTGAACTCATTCTGGAACCACCGCGCCGACGTGGCGCTTGAGCTCGGGGATGAGCGCGGAATTTATCTTAACAGCGCGGTCTGGCCGCAGGTGATGAACTTTGTTCTGCGCTTTGTGCCGACGTTTATCGCCGTCTATTTTGGCGCGCAGTACATCAGCGGGTTTATGGACAGTCTGCCCGGCATCGTGCTTTCGACCATGAACGTGCTGGGGGGCATCTTACCGGCCGTTGGGATCGCCATCCTGCTTAAGCAGATCATCAAAAGCTACAGCATGCTGATCTACTTCCTGGTGGGCTTCATATGCATTGTGTTCCTGAAGCTCAACATGGTGGCACTGGTGATTGTGGGCGCCCTGCTGGCGTTAATTCATTACAACTACAAGCCGGAAGCGCCGCAGGCTGTCACGCCGGGTAGGCCCGCCGACGATGAGGATGAATTCTGATGGAAGACCGTAAACTGACCCGAAAAGATCTGCGCCGCTGCTGGCGAGCGTGGATGATGCATAACCTCTCTTCGATGAGCTTCGAGCGTCTGGAATCGTTCGGCTTCTGTCTGAGCATGTTACCGGTCGCCAAAAAACTCTACCCGGATGCCGCCCAGCGCACCGAGATGCTGCGCAGACACGCCTCGTTTTACAACACGGAGCCGCAGATCGGTGCCATCGTAAACGGTATGGCGCTTGGGCTGGAAGAGAAAAAAGCCAACGGCGAGCCCATTGATGGCGAAACGATCAATACCCTGAAGGTGGGGCTGATGGGACCAATCGCGGGGATTGGTGACTCAATGATCCCCGGCATGCTGATCCCCATTTTACTGAGCATCGGTATGGCGCTTGCCGCCGGAGGAAATGTTCTTGGCCCGTTGTTCTACACCGTCGCCTGGCTGGCCATCATTATCCCGGGATCCTGGTTTCTGTTTCTGAAAGGCTATCAGATGGGCTCAGGGTCGGTCGAGATGCTGGTGAGCAGCAAGTCAACGCGACTGCGCGAAGCTTTGTCTCTGCTGGGTGTATTTGTGATGGGCGGCGTGGCGGCAAGCTACGTTAAGTTGGGCACCGGGCTGGAATTTATCACCCGTGACGGGGTTAACATCCATGTTCAGCAGATGCTTGACGGTATCTTCCCGCAGCTATTACCGCTTCTGGTGGTTCTGGGCACCTGGTATCTGATGGCGAGACGTGGCGTCTCCCCGGTCAGGGCCATGATTGTGCTGCTTGCGCTGGCGGCGCTGGGCGTCGCGTCAGGTCTGTTTGCCGGATAAGACAGCCGGGGCAATGCCCCGGTTTTTTATGGGTGGAAGTTATGCCACAGTTCAGCCACTTTATCCGGGCGAGAGATAAACTGAAAGCGAGCAGGATCGGCAATAAATTGCGTATAGACAGGCTCATCCGTCAGGCCGAATTCGCTGTAGCGACGCGGTGTGATCATCTGTAGCCGCCCCGGCAGATAATGCGTGTTGTGCTGCCAGATGATATGGCTCCCCTGCAGCAGCGGATACCAGGCCAGTCCTTTACGCGCCCGCACGGCATCATATTCAAAACCATATTCCCTGTCGCACCACGCACCGAAGGTCAGTGGTTCATCCGGCGAGGCAGAGATAGTGGCATGCCCCCAGCCAGGCGGAACCAGCACCTTTTCGCCCGGCCCGGCCAGTACGGCGAAACAGCGCCCGGGATCGTCCGCAACATACTCCTGCATATAGATAATGGCGCGCCCCTGCCAGATTTCATACAGCTCGGGCGGAGACCAGCCGCTGTGACGGCTTTTACGGTGAACATGCCCCTGGCTGCGGATCGGCTCTTCACCCAGCGTTCCCGTCGCGTAGGTCACGACCCCAAACAGCAGCATGCGTTTTTTCAGCTCCTGCCGGTCTGCCAGACGGGCGACATCCATCGCAATAGCATAAACGTCTTCCGGGCCTGAGCAGTCAGGATCCCGTAACGACGCGCGGATCTCATCAAGCGTACGGACCTCTGGCATCGGGCCAGTGACGTCCTCACCGTAGCTGAACCCCAGCGGGTGTCGGGTGATGGTCATGTCGAGCCCAAAGTTATCCATTCTGAACCTCCCAGCCACCGTCAGTGGCCAATACCCGCACGGCAAAACCGTGGGGTAACGCGGCATAGTCGTGTCCGGCGACGGCGGGCCAGACCGCGAGTGAAGAGAGCGTGGTCTCACCGGTATTGATTAAACGGTGGGCGGTAAAAGGCGCAATAATATGGACGGATCCCGGCATCACGCACTCCAGACGGGTTTCGCCGGATGTCGTCTGGAGTAAAAGCAGGCCACTTCCCCGCAGTCCAAAATAGACTTCGCCCTGTTCACGACGTTGATGAAAATGGCCGCGGGTCATAAAGAATTCCCGGCCGATTTTACCTGCATGTAAATGGGTAACGCCGACAAACAACGCCCCTTCCTGTGCAGGCGATTCCAGCATTTCGACGTCATACACCGTCTGATGCGGATCGCATTGTGCCCAGGCGTCTCGATCGGCAAACAAACCATTGAGATCGGCAAGGCGTGTGGATTTAAGAATAAGTGCGCCGCGGGCAAGTGTACCACTGGCCCAGGCCACCAGAGGCGGCAGGATAATATCTGAAGTCATCGTCTTCTCCGGCCCGAGGAGAACAACCCGCCCAGCATAACAATTTAAACGATTAACCTGCGCATCAAAGGCGCAATGTGTCAGGTGAATCACAGTTAATCAGCAATAAAAATGCCGGCCACTGACGTGGCCGGCATTCGGGTCATGCGCGAGGAAACTTACTCGACTTCGCGTGCGTCGATACGCAGCTCTTTCGGGACCTCGAAAACAATGTTCTCTTCGCGTCCTTCCAGCGGGACCGCTTCGCCGCCGCCCAGTTCCTGCAGACGGGAAATCACGTTCTGCACCAGGATATCAGGTGCCGAGGCGCCTGCGGTTACCCCGACACAGGCCACGTTTTTCACCCACGCTTCCTGGATATCGCTGGAATCATCAATCAGATAGGCCGCTTTCCCCATTCGCTGCGCAAGTTCAGCCAGACGGTTGGAGTTAGAGGAGTTTTTCGAACCGACAACCAGCACCACGTCCGCCTGTTCAGCCAGAGCACGCACCGCTTCCTGGCGATTGGTGGTGGCGTAGCAAATGTCGTCCTTACGCGGGCCGACGATTTTCGGGAAGCGCTGACGCAGGGCGTCAATCACGTCCGACGTATCGTCAACGGAGAGCGTCGTCTGGGTCATAAACGAGAGACGCGTTTCATTTTTGACGTTCAGCGTAAACACATCTTCCGGAGACTCCACCAGGTACATCCCCCCTTCCGGGTTGCTGTACTGGCCCATGGTACCTTCGACTTCCGGGTGGCCGGCATGGCCAATCAGGATCGACTCTTCACCACGACGGCTGGCGCGCGCCACTTCCATATGCACTTTGGTCACTAATGGGCAGGTGGCGTCGAACACGGTCAGATCGCGGCTTTTCGCTTCGTTACGCACCGCCTGAGAAACCCCGTGTGCGGAGAAAATCAGGATCGCGCCGTCAGGCACTTCGCTGATCTGCTCAATGAAGATCGCGCCACGCTCGCGCAGGCTGTCGACGACATAACGGTTATGCACCACTTCGTGACGCACATAAATCGGCGCGCCGTAAATCTCGAGCGCGTTTTCAACAATGCTGATAGCGCGGTCTACACCGGCGCAAAAGCCGCGCGGGTTAGCCAACAGGATCTGCATTTCAGGCCTCCAGTACCGGATCGATCTCCAGCACTTCAATATCAAAATGGACGGTGCGCCCGGCAAGCGGATGGTTGAAGTCAACGGTGATGGAGTCACCATTGATTTCGCGGATCACGCCAGGCATTTCGCTGCCATCCATAGCGGTAAAGAGCATGATCGCCCCGATTTCCGGCTCACCTGCATCCATAAACTCGCGGCGCGAGAAGTACTGAACAAGGTCCGGGCTTGGCACGCCAAACGCGGCATCCGGCTCCAGCGAAAATGCCTTTTTCTCGCCTTCTTTCAGGCCAAGCAGCTGTTGCTCAAGACCTTCAGACAGGGAGGTGTCGCCGAGACGAAACAGGGCGGGTTTGCCGTTATTGCGGGTGGATTCAGCCGTGGAGCCATCATCCAGTTTCAGCGTGAAATGAACGAGAACCGCGCTGTTGCTCTGTACGGATTTAGACATGCAAATTGCTCGCTTGTTTTGACCCACCGGTGAGAGACGGGAGGCCAGACATTCTGTAGGCCGGGGGCGCATGCGCCACCCGGCATTTACATTTAAGCCTGTTTCTTCGCGGCCGCGTTCGGCAAGAAGCCTTCCAGCACGATTAACGCCGCGCCGATGCAAATTGCGCTGTCGGCGAGGTTAAAGGTCGCGAAGTGCCAGTCGCCGACATAGAAGTCGATCATATCGACCACAAAGCCATGCCACAGGCGATCAAACAGGTTGCCCAGCGCGCCACCGATAATCAGCGCATAGGCGATGTTATTTAGCTTTTGTGTTGCCTTCGAACGGTACATCAGCAGCGATAGCACCACACAGATACCGATAGCGATACCTGCAAAGAACCAGCGCTGCCAGCCACCGCTGTCAGCAAGGAAACTAAACGCCGCACCGTAGTTACGTGCGTAATGCAGGTTAAGCGACGGGAACAGCGACACCGTCTCCCCCAGAGCAAAATTCTGGAGGATCAGGAACTTGCTGCCCAGATCGATAATCAGCACTACCACCACCAGCCACAGCCAGCGCAGTCCTGTTGAACAGAGAGTTTTACTCATCAGGCAAACTTACGTTTCTCGCCGTCACCGGCGACGTTGCTGACACAGCGTCCGCAGATATCTGCGTGTTCCGCCACCTGGCCGACATCAGTGGTGTAATGCCAGCAACGCGGGCATTTATCACCTTCGGCTTTGCTCAGTGCGACTTTCAGTCCTTTGAGCAGTTCGCTCTGCTGTGCATCAGCAGACGCCTGGGCATAATCCGCAACTTTCGCACCGGAGGTCAACAGGACAAATCGTAATTCATCGCCCAGCGCCGTCAGTTTCGCCGCCAGCTCTGGCTCGGCGTACAGGGTAACTGCCGCTTCCAGCGAGCCGCCGACTTTCTTGTCAGCACGCGCCTGCTCGATAACCTTGTTCACTTCGCCACGCACTTTCAGTAGCTCGTCCCAGAAGGCATCGTTCATCGCTTCGGTGCTGGAGAGATCGAACAGACCTTCATACCACTCGCCGGTGAAGACATACTTCTCACGGTCGCCTGGCAGGTAACCCCAGATTTCATCTGCGGTGAAGGACATGATCGGTGCCATCCAGCGAACCAGCGCTTCTGCGATGTGGAACAGCGCAGTCTGGCAGCTACGACGCGCCACGCTGTCCGCTTTCGCGGTGTACTGGCGGTCTTTGATGATGTCGAGGTAGAACGAGCCCATCTCGATGGAGCAGAAGCGCATCAGGCGCTGCACCACTTCGTGGAAATCGTAAGATTCGTAAGCCTTCAGGATATCTTCCTGTGCCGCTTTCGCGCAGCCTACCGCCCAGCGATCCAGCACCACCATCTCTTCCGGCTTCACCATATCTTTTACCGGATCGAACCCGTTCAGGTTCGCCAGCAGGAAGCGCGCGGTGTTACGGATACGACGATAGCTGTCTGCAGCACGTTTCAGGATCTCGTCCGACACCGCCATTTCGCCGGTATAATCGGTAGAAGCAACCCACAGACGCAGAATGTCCGCGCCTAGTTTGTTCATCACGTCCTGCGGAGAGACGGTGTTACCGATCGATTTAGACATCTTACGGCCCTGACCATCCACGGTGAAACCGTGGGTCAGCACCTGGCGATACGGTGCTTTACCTTTCATGGCGGTGGAAATCATCAGCGATGACATGAACCAGCCGCGGTGTTGGTCAGAACCTTCCAGATACATATCTGCCGCGTGGCCGGCAAATTCCGGACGCACGTCAACAACAGACGCGTGCGTTGAACCGGAGTCAAACCACACGTCCAGGGTATCAGGCACTTTCTCGTAGTTGTCTGCATCAGCGCCCAGGATGTCGCGGGAATCGAGATCCCACCATGCCTGAATGCCGTCAACTTCTACACGCTTCGCGACTTCTTCCATCAGTGCCAGCGTGTTCGGGTGCAGTTCCTGTGTCTCTTTGTGCACGAACAGAGACATTGGCACGCCCCAGGTACGCTGACGGGAGATACACCAGTCAGGACGGTTAGCGACCATGGATTCGATACGCGCCTGACCCCAGTCCGGGATCCACTGCACGCCTTTGATCTCTTTCAGGGACTGCTCGCGCAGGCCTTTCTGATCCATGCTGATGAACCACTGTGGGGTCGCACGGAAGATGATCGGAGATTTGTGACGCCAGCAGCACGGATAGCTGTGCTGCATTTTCTCAACGTGCAGCAGCGCGCCGCTGGTGCGCAGCATGTCAACGATGATGTCGTTCGCTTTGAAGACGTTGATACCGTCCAGCGCCGGGTAGGTGCCAGGCAGGTAAGAGCCGTCAGGACCCACCGGGTTAGCGATTTCAAGACCGTATTTCAGGCTGATGCTGTAGTCGTCAGGACCGTGGCCACCGGCGGTATGTACCGCACCGGTACCCGCATCCAGCGTCACATGATCGCCCAGAATCGCCGGCACATCGAAGCCCAGGAACGGGTGTTTGAAGCGCATCAGCTCCAGCGCGTCACCTTTCACGGTGCCCAGCACGGTGTAGTCGGCGATGTTCGCGCGTTTCAGCACGCTTTCGACCAGATCTTTCGCCAGGATCAGCGCCTGACCGTCAACCTGCACCAGCGCGTACTCGAACTCACCGGACAGGGAGATCGCGCGGTTTGCTGGCAGCGTCCACGGGGTGGTGGTCCAGATAACCAGCGAGATGGGACCGTTGACAGAGGTCACGCCAAATTTGGCTTTCACCGCCTCCTGATCGACCGCGTGGAAGGCCACGTCGATAGACGGAGAGGTTTTGTCGTAATACTCCACTTCCGCTTCTGCCAGCGCAGAACGGCAGTCCACGCACCAGTGCACCGGCTTCGCGCCTTTGTGCAGATGGCCGTTACCGATGATTTTACCCAGCGCACGGATGATGTTGGCTTCGGTTTTGAAGTCCATGGTCAGGTACGGACGTGACCAGTCACCCAGCACGCCCAGGCGGATAAAGTCCTGACGCTGACCGTCAACCTGCGTGGCCGCGTATTCGCGACATTTTGCGCGGAATTCTGCCGCGGTGAACTTCTCACCCGGCTTACCAAACTCTTGCTCAACTTTCAGTTCGATTGGCAGACCATGGCAGTCCCAGCCCGGAACGTAAGGCGAGTCATATCCCGCGAGGCCTTTGGACTTCACGATAATGTCTTTCAGAATCTTGTTTACAGAGTGACCAATATGAATGCTGCCATTCGCATATGGAGGGCCATCATGCAGAATGAAGGTTTTTTTGCCTTTTTTGGCTGCACGGATGATGCCGTACAGGTCATCATCGGTCCAACGCGCCAGCATTCCCGGTTCGCGCTTGGCGAGATCGCCGCGCATCGGGAACCCTGTTTCCGGCAAATTCAGGGTTGATTTATAGTCACTCATCAGATTCTCGGTTCCGTATTTTTCACGTAGGCATTTAAGCCGGGTTTACTCGCCCAAAAAACTCGCGGGCCGTTAATTCATCTCGCGCGATTTGCGCCTTTAGTTCATCCAGCGAAGCAAATCGCTGCTCATTGCGTATTTTTTTACGCAGTATCACATCTATATGGCGACCATAAAGGTCCATTACAACGTCCAGCAGGTGCACTTCTAATTGTTGACGGACACCGGCGACTGTAGGACGTGTGCCAATATTGGCGACACCGAAATACGGTTTATCGCCCAGACCAGCCACTTCCACCGCATATACCCCTTTAACCGGGGAGACCTGACGACGTAGCGGTATATTCGCCGTCGGGAAACCTATGGTGCGGCCCAGCGCATCGCCATGGACCACACGGCCTGAAATGCTAAACGGATGTCCCAGCAGCGTTTCCGCCGTATCCAGTTCATCGTTGGCCAGCGCCTGACGCACCGCAGTGCTGCTAACCCGGACGCCGCCTTCGCAAAAGGTCATTGCGCTGGTGACATCAAAGCCGTACTCGAGGCCAGCCTTCTGTAATAGCAAGAAATCGCCCTGACGACCAGCGCCAAAGCGGAAATCATCACCCACGGCCAGAAACTGCACGCCAAGGCGCCTGACCAGCAGGTCACTGACGAAATTTTGTGCTGTGAGCGCGGCAAAGCGGCGATCGAAACGCACGCACAATACGTAGTCCACCCCGGACTCTGCCAGGTAGCGCAACTTCTCGCGCAGGCGAGTGAGGCGAGCCGGTGATTTATCGCCGGCAAACAGCTCCAGCGGCTGCGGCTCAAAAATCATCACTACAACGGGCAGGCCACGCGCCTCCCCTTCTTTACGCAATCCCTGCAGCAGCGCCTGATGACCACGATGCACGCCGTCGAAATTACCAATGGTCAGCACGCACCCGTGCGGTGCTCTGCTGAGATTATGTATGCCGCGTATCAGCTTCATGTCTGGCTCAAAACAGTGAAAATCGCCAAAGTATACCTTGTACAGCGGTTAAGGTTAACCGGCGATTGTTCGCGCAAAACAGAAAGCCGTAATGATTTCATCAGGCTGACCTTTCACAGCAAAAAAATCTGCCCGTGAACTGCGTTTTTTGTGCCGAAAAGCTGTATTCACGAGCGACAAGCTGGTAGAATCCTGCGCCATCACTACGTAACGTAGCGTCGCCAATCAACGGCGCTTATTTGCACAAATCCATTGACAAAAGAAGGTATAGAGGGCATATTCCTCGGCCTTTGAATTGTCCACATAGATCATATTTGGGAGTTGGACCTTGGCTAATATCAAATCAGCTAAGAAACGTGCTATCCAGTCTGAAAAGGCTCGTAAGCACAATGCAAGCCGTCGCTCTATGATGCGTACTTTCATCAAGAAAGTATACGCAGCTATCGAAGCTGGCGACAAAGCTGCTGCGCAGAACGCATTTAATGAAATGCAACCAATCGTGGATCGTCAGGCTGCTAAAGGTCTGATCCACAAAAACAAAGCAGCGCGTCATAAAGCAAATCTGACCGCGCAGATCAACAAACTGGCTTAATCGCCACTTGTTGTTGCTTGTTTTAAAAGAACCCGCTTAACGCGGGTTTTTTTATATCTTCAGATTGCCGGTGGCGTAAACAGCGCCGAGTAGTCGCGGTTACAGATGCGCTGTACCGCTGGGTGTTGAATCATCCTTTCTGCAAATATCGCGTGATACTCCTCCATCACGTTATCGACCCGGCCAATCTCCGTAATCTTGTTATCTGAATAGAGATCGTGCACGTACAGCGTCGGTGCAACGAAGATGGCGTTATGCGCCTCACCAAAGGCTTTCATTAGCGCAGCATCGTCAAACTCGCCGAGGATCTCCACCTTCAGTCCCTGAGAGTTAAACCAGTTCAGCAGTTTGCGCCCAAGCATGGAGCGCCGGCCTGGCACCAGCAAACGACGCTCCTCCAGACAGGCAGGAAACGGTTTTTCCGGCGGCGGGTTAATGCACCAGAAGCTGACCCCGCATTCGCCAATCTTCACCGAGAACAGCCCTTCCTGCTGCGTAGAGTCGATCGGGCAGTCCGAGATAATCATATCCAGCTTATGCTGGCTCAGCTGCTCCAGCAGCATCTCGTGCGTGGATTCAAAACAGCGCAGGTGGATTTGCTCATCTTCAACCACCGCCGCATCCAGCACGCCGCTGACCAGCCGTTTTGACAACGCATCCGCCACGCCGACGTCAAAGAGCAGGTTTGACTCTTTGCGGTAGTTAACGATATCCAGCATCTCCTGGCTTAAGGTGAACATTTTATCCGCATAGCGGAAAACCAGTTCGCCCAGCTCACTTGGCTCAATCCCACGGCCCTTGCGCTTAAAGAGCTTGCCCTGTAGCCGCTCTTCCAGCGCCTTGATTTGCCCGGTGATGGTCTGCGGCGTCAGGTAGAGCGCCTCTGCCGCCCCCACGACCGAGCCCTGCTTATAGACGTGCCAGAAGTAGTAAAGGTGGTTGTAATTCAAATGAGACATCGTGTCTTCGCTCCCTGATCGTGTAGCGGGAGAAGGTGTTCTTCTCCCGGTTTCCTGTTATGCCTGAACGACCGGTCCGGACAGTTTGACCTTCAATAAGGTATAGCCAGTGACTGCGGCCAGTAACGATCCGATAAGGATACCCAGCTTCGCCCAGACGATAAGCTCAGGCGCATGGGCACCAAAAGCCAGCGTTGAGATAAAGATCGACATGGTAAACCCAATGCCACACAGCACGCCCACCGCCATGATCTGCTTAAACGTGGTGCCGTGCGGCAGTGACGCCAGCTTCAGCTTCAGCGCCAGCCAGCAGAACAGGCTAATACCCAGCGGCTTACCAATAAACAGTCCGGCAATAATGCCCAGCGGCAACATTGAGGTCAGTCCCTCAAGGGTTACCCCTTCCAGCGAAACGCCTGCATTAGCGAAAGCAAACAGCGGCAGGATCATAAAGGCGACCCACGGGTGCAGTACATGCTCCAGCTGTTTAGCAGGCGATTTCCCCTCCTGCGGCTTAAGCGGAACGAAGAAGCCGACGATGACCCCGGCGAGCGTAGCGTGCACGCCTGATTTCAGTACCGCGGTCCACAGCACCATCCCCACCAGCACGTAGATCCCGATGCGGCGCACGTTGCAAATGTTCAACAGCGCCAGTACCGCAATCGCTCCTGCGGCAACGCTCAACGACAGGATCGACAGGTCGCTGGTGTAGAACAGCGCAATAATGACAATCGCGCCCAGGTCATCAATGATCGCCAGCGCCATCAGGAAGATTTTCAGTGCCACCGGCACGCGGCTTCCCAGCAAGGCCAGCACACCCAGGGCAAACGCGATATCCGTTGCCGCCGGAATGGCCCAGCCGTGACGCGATACTGGATCCTGCCAGGTGAACGCCAGGAAGAGCAACGCCGGAATGACCATCCCCCCGAATGCGGCAATCACCGGGAACGCGGCACGCTGACGGCTGGCAAGCGAGCCCAGGACCAGCTCACGCTTAACCTCCAGCCCTACCAGCAGGAAAAACACGGCCATCAGTGCATCGTTGATCCACAGCAGCATGTTCTTATTAATTTCCAGCGCCCCGACTTTCAGCTCGACGGGAGTTTCCAGAAACGCGTGGTAAAAGTCGCGTGTGAAACCCATATTGGCCAGCGCCATCGCGGCCGCAGCGGCAATAATCAGGATGATGCCGCCTGATGCTTCACTGCTAAAAAAACGGTGTATTAATTTCACGTAGGCTCTCTCTTACAGCAATACTTCGGTAAAACCATAATACCAGGCCAAACAGCTCGGCAAAAGCAGATTAATGTTGAGTATATATTCAGTTTTACCGAATGATAGCCATGAGGACAGCTACAAAAAGAAAAAGCCCGAAATCGCTTCCGGGCTTTTTGAGATGAACACCAGCTAACGGATTAGCGGGTCAAATCGTCGAAGAATTTTTTGACGCCATCGAAGAAGCTTTTGGAGCGCGGGCTGTTTTTCTCACCCGTCGGGCCGCCAAAACTTTCCTGCAGCTCTTTCAGCAGCTGTTTCTGCTTGTCGTTCAGGCCAACCGGAGTTTCAACCACCACGCGGCACAGCAGGTCGCCCTGCGCACCACCGCGAACGGATTTAACACCTTTACCACGCATGCGGAACAGCTTGCCGGTCTGGGTTTCGCCTGGAACCTTCAGATTGACGCGACCATCAAGCGTTGGCACTTCAATTTCGCCACCGAGTGCCGCCATGGCGAAGTTGATGGGCACTTCACAGTACAGGTTGTTGCCTTCACGCTCGAAGATGGCGTGCTGCTTGACCTGAACCTGAACGTACAGATCGCCTGCCGGTGCACCGTGCTCGCCGGCCTCACCTTCACCTGCCAGACGGATACGGTCGCCCGTGTCCACGCCTGCCGGGATTTTAACGGACAGCGTCTTGGTTTTCTCAACGCGACCATGACCGTGGCATTTTGTGCAGGGGTCTTTAATCAGCGTACCGCGACCATGACAGTGCGGACACGCCTGCTGCACGGCGAAGAAGCCCTGACGCATCTGTACCTGACCGGAACCGTGACAGGTTGGACAGGTTTGCGGCTGGGTGCCTGCTTTCGCGCCGCTGCCGTGGCAAACGTCACACTCTTCCAGCGTCGGAATACGGATCTCTTTGGTGACGCCACGTACGGCCTCTTCCAGCGTCAGATCCATGTTGTAGCGCAGGTCGGCGCCGCGTGCCGCGCGCTGACGGCCACGACCGCCGCCAAAAATGTCGCCGAAAACATCGCCAAAGATATCGCTGAAGTCAGCACCGCCGCCAAAGCCGCCGCCACCGAATCCACCGCCGCCCATGCCGCCTTGTTCGAAGGCTGCGTGACCGTACTGGTCATAGGCCGCACGTTTCTGTGCATCGGTCAGGACTTCGTAGGCTTCTTTGATCTCTTTAAATTTGGCTTCAGCCTCTTTGTCACCCTGGTTGCGGTCCGGGTGGAATTTCATGGCCAGGCGCTTATACGCCTTTTTGATTTCACGCTCTTCCGCAGTTTTCGGAACGCCTAAAATCTCGTAATAGTCTTGCTTTGCCATTGGTTTTTTTAAGCCCCTTAACATGCGAGCACGGGCGTGGAGAGTTCTCCTACGCCCGTGCCGATTAATTACCCTGCATCAGGGCGATTATTTTTTGTCTTTCACTTCTTCGAACTCAGCGTCGACAACGTCGTCGTCTTTCGCGTTGTTCTGAGAAGCGTCAGCGCCAGCCTGCTGTTGGGCGTGCTGCTGCTGAGCGATTTCCATCAGCTTCTGAGAAGCCTGTGCCAGCTCCTGCATCTTCGCTTCGATATCCGCTTTATCTTCGCCTTTCAGAGACGTTTCCAGCGCGCTCAGTGCAGCTTCGATAGCCGTTTTGTCTTCAGCTGGCAGTTTATCGCCGGCTTCTTCAACCTGCTTACGGGTGCTGTGCAGCAGATGGTCGCCCTGGTTGCGGGTCTGAACCAGCTCTTCGAACTTACGGTCAGATTCCGCGTTCGCTTCTGCTTCACGAACCATTTTCTGGATCTCTTCTTCGTTCAGACCGGAAGAGGCCTTAATGGTGATCTTCTGCTCTTTACCGCTGTTTTTGTCTTTCGCGGAAACGTGCAGGATACCGTCAGCATCGATATCGAAGGTTACTTCGATCTGCGGCATACCGCGTGGCGCCGGGTTGATGCCATCCAGGTTGAACTGACCCAGTGACTTGTTATCCGCCGCACGCTTACGCTCACCCTGCAGCACATGGATGGTTACTGCAGACTGGTTGTCTTCAGCAGTAGAGAACACCTGGCTGTGCTTAGTAGGGATAGTGGTGTTTTTGGTGATAAGCGCCGTCATCACACCGCCCATGGTTTCGATACCCAGAGACAGCGGGGTAACGTCCAGCAGCAGAACGTCTTTCACATCACCCGTCAACACACCACCCTGAACAGCAGCACCGATAGCCACTGCTTCGTCCGGGTTAACGTCTTTACGTGGCTCTTTACCAAAGAATTCAGCCACTTTCTTCTGAACCATTGGCATACGGGTCTGGCCACCAACGAGGATAACGTCGTTGATATCAGACACGGACAGGCCAGCATCCTGCAGAGCAACTTTCAGTGGCTCGATGGAACGGTTCACCAGGTCTTCTACCAGGCTTTCCAGTTTCGCACGGGTCACTTTAATGTTCATGTGTTTAGGACCGGTCGCGTCTGCAGTGATATACGGCAGGTTCACGTCGGTCTGCTGAGCGGAAGACAGTTCGATCTTCGCTTTCTCAGCGGCTTCTTTCAGGCGCTGCATTGCCAGCGGGTCGTTACGCAGGTCAATGCCCTGATCTTTCTTGAACTCGTCAACGAGGTAGTTGATCAGACGGGTATCGAAGTCTTCACCACCCAGGTGGGTATCACCGTTGGTTGCCAGAACTTCGAAGGTTTTTTCGCCATCAACTTCGTCGATTTCGATAATAGAGATATCGAAAGTACCACCACCCAGGTCGTAAACCGCGATAGTACGGTTGCCAACTTCTTTATCCAGACCGTAAGCCAGTGCCGCTGCGGTTGGTTCGTTGATGATACGTTTTACTTCCAGACCTGCGATACGGCCAGCATCTTTCGTTGCCTGACGCTGAGCATCGTTGAAGTAAGCAGGAACGGTGATAACAGCTTCAGTTACCGGCTCACCCAGGTAATCTTCTGCGGTTTTCTTCATTTTTTTCAGCACTTCAGCAGAGATCTGCGGTGGTGCCGTTTTGGTGCCTTTCACATCAAGCCATGCATCGCCGTTATCTGCTGCGATGATTTTGTAAGGCATGATAGAAACGTCACGCTGAACTTCTTCGTCCTGGAAGCGGCGGCCAATCAGGCGTTTAATCGCAAACAGGGTATTTTGCGGGTTTGTCACTGCCTGACGTTTAGCCGGCTGACCAACCAGAGTTTCACCATCCTGGGTATAAGCAATGATAGAAGGCGTGGTGCGATCGCCCTCGGCGTTCTCCAGCACGCGTGCGGTAGTGCCATCCATAATCGCTACACAAGAGTTGGTAGTACCCAGGTCGATACCAATAATTTTACCCATCTAAACGTCTCCACTTAAAATTCAGTCAACATGTGGTTGTGTACCTGTAATAAGGGCAGAACGTGCTTTTTCAACTGCCCACAATTGATTTTTTTCAGGTCCACACACTGCGGTTGACTACAAGATGGGGTCGCGCCAGCGTCCATCAAGGGGGAACGGTAAAAAAAATTTTTAATTTCACCCTGATGAGATCATAGACGGCATTGATTGCGCCCATTATGATGCCGCGCCCCGTCAGGGAGAACTGACGCGGGTTTAACCATTTCACCATATTAATGATGATTTTTTTGAGGACTTATGGGCAACACTAAGTTGGCTAATCCGGCTCCGCTGGGCCTGATGGGTTTTGGCATGACCACTATCCTGCTGAACCTGCACAACATCGGGATGTTCCCGATGGATGGCATTATCCTGGCGATGGGCATTTTTTACGGCGGTATCGCGCAAATCTTCGCGGGCCTGCTGGAATATAAGAAAGGCAACACCTTCGGCTTAACCGCATTTACCTCTTATGGTTCTTTCTGGCTGACCCTGGTCGCGATCCTGCTGATGCCTAAAATGGGCCTGGCAGATGCGGCAAACGCACATTTCCTGGGCGTTTACCTTGGTCTGTGGGGCATCTTCACGCTGTTTATGTTCTTCGGCACCCTGAAAGGCAACCGCGCACTGCAGTTTGTTTTCCTGAGCCTGACCGTGCTGTTCGCCCTGCTGGCGATCGGCCACCTCGTGGATAACGAAAGCATCGTGCATATTGCCGGCTGGATTGGTCTGGTGTGCGGCGCAAGCGCTATCTACCTGGCAATGGGTGAAGTGCTGAACGAGCAGTTTGACCGCACCATCCTACCGATTGGTGAAAAACACTGATCCATCTGTCGTGTCCGCCTCGCGGGCACGACATCCCTGTTTCTGCCGAAGCCAAATGCCTAACACCAGCCCCATCACCGACAGCGCGAGCACATACCAGGCGGGAGCCATCGGGGATACTCCCATCAACACCGTGACCGCAATCGGCGTCAGCCCGCCAAAGATGGCGTAAGAGACGTTATAGGAAAAAGAGATCCCGGTGAAGCGGACCTCTGGCGGAAAAGCTCGCACCATCACATACGGCACTGCACCGACAACCCCCACGCACAGCCCGACCGTACCGTAGAGCAGGAACAGCTGTTCAGGATGGCTGCCTGCCAGGTGGTAAAACGCCCAGCTCGACGCAGCCAGCAGCAGACTGCCGATGATGAAAGTCAGGCCGGCACCGATACGATCAACGGCCAGCCCCGCGGCCAGACAGCCAAAGCAGAGCATAATGGTGGCGATACTGTTTGCCTGCAACGTTACCGCCGGCGCAAAACCGTACTGCTTTTGCAGCCATACCGGAGACATTAAGATAACGACCACGATGCCCGCCGACAGCAGCCAGGTGAGCAGCATCGACACCACAACCGCGCTTCGGTGGCGCACCACCACGGCTTTTACCGGCAACTCCTGCGCCAGCGCCTTGCGCTGCTGCATCTCAAGGAAAATGGGTGTCTCCTGCAGCCAGCGGCGAAGATACATCGCCACCAGGCCAAACGCCCCGCCGAGCAGGAACGGTACGCGCCATCCCCAGTCGTGAACCGCCTGTTGCGTCATGCTGGTATTCACGATAGTGGCCACCACTGAACCGAGGAGGATACCGACAGTCAGCCCCGCCGTTAAGGTTCCACAGGCGATGCCGATGCGGCGCGCCGGCACATGCTCCGCCACAAATACCCAGGCCCCCGGCACTTCGCCGCCAATTGCCGCCCCCTGAAGAATGCGCATCAGCAACAGCAGCAGCGGAGCAACAATGCCCATTGAGGCGTAAGTAGGCAGCAGACCAATGGCCAGCGTCGGCACGGCCATCAGTAAAATGCTGAGCGTGAACATCTTCTTACGCCCGACCAGGTCACCAAAGTGGGCCATCACAATGCCACCCAGCGGTCGTGCCAGATACCCGGCGGCAAAAATGCCGAAGGTTTGCACCTGGCGCAACCACTCCGGGATATCTGCCGGGAAGAAAAGCTCCCCCACCACGGCGGCGAAGAAGACGAAGATGATAAAGTCGTAAAACTCCAGCGCACCGCCTAAGGCCGCGAGCGTGAGGGTTTTGTAGTCCTGTCGATTCAGAGGTCGGGTGTTATGTGACATAGCGAACCATTTGGCTTGTGTTGTGGATTTATTTTTACAGCAAACGTAAAGAAAATATTACTATACCGTAAAACCCTTACCACGCTACCGTCGCTTCAGCTAATGTCACATATTGATTAATTTCAGGAGATTGTCTCGCGACGGGCGTTTTTCGGACGAAAAGCTGCTACCACTTTCTCATCGGTCTCCACATACGGGCCGTCAAGTAACTGTATACAATACGGTACACTTGCAAAAATCCCGTGCACGATCACGCTGCCATCTTCCGCTTTCAGTCCTTCAAGCGTCTCTTTGATGGACTTCGGCTGGCCCGGCAAATTCAGAATCAATGCCTGCTTGCGGATCACCCCGACCTGACGGGAGAGGATCGCCGTCGGGACAAAGTGTAGACTGATCTGGCGCATCTGCTCACCGAAGCCAGGCATCTCACGATCGGCAACCGCCAGCGTGGCATCCGGAGTGACGTCCCGGCGCGCAGGTCCGGTGCCTCCCGTGGTCAATACCAGGTGGCAGCTCATCTCATCCACCAGCTCACAGAGTGTCTGTTCGATAATTGGCTGCTCGTCAGGGATCAGGCGGGTCTGGATCTCAAAGGGGGTTGTCAACGCACTGCCCAGCCATTCTTCCAGCGCGGGGATGCCTTTATCCTGATAAACACCGCTGGAGGCGCGGTCAGAAATCGACACTAAGCCGATGCGTAAGGTATTCATATCCATTCCATTCAAAAAAGTACTGATTAAAGGGAATGATACACGCAGAGGGGAAATTCAGACAGAGTACGAAAGAAGTAGCGTGACCGGGGACCCGGTCACGCAGAATGATTACAGCAGGTCGCCGATCATTTTTTCCAGTTTTTCCTGGTCGATAGCAAACTTACGGATACCGTCCGCCAGTTTATCTACAGCCATTGGATCCTGGTTATGCTGCCACAGGAACTCAGATTCAGTGATGCGCTCCGGACGCGCTTTCACTTCACCGGTGTAGGACAGTTTACGCTCGATAGCACCTTCGCTTTCAGCCAGCTCTTTCAGCAGTGCCGGGGCGATGGTCAGGCGGTCACAGCCAGCCAGTTCGATGATTTCACCTACGTTACGGAAGCTTGCGCCCATCACCACAGTCTCATAACCGTGCTGTTTGTAGTATTCGTAGATTTCGGTCACGGAAACGACGCCTGGATCTTCAGATGCCGCGTACTCTTTCTTATCCGTGTTGGCTTTGTACCAGTCCAGAATACGGCCAACGAATGGAGAAATCAGGTATACGCCGGCTTCCGCACATGCACGCGCCTGTGCGAAGGAGAACAGCAGCGTCAGGTTACAGTTGATACCGTCTTTTTCCAGCTGTTCAGCTGCACGAATACCCTGCCAGGTCGACGCCAGTTTGATCAGGATGCGGTCATTGCTGATGCCGGCATCGTTGTACATTTTGATCAGACGTTTTGCTTTGGCAATAGACGCTTCGGTGTCGTAGGAGAGACGTGCGTCAACTTCGGTAGAGATGCGGCCAGGAACCAGTTTCAGAATTTCCAGACCAATGTTCACGGCCAGTTTATCAGTGGCATCAACAACCTGCTGCGCGCGGTCGTTGCTCTGTGCTTTCGCCCAGGTCACTGCGTCGTCAATCAGTTTGCGATACTCAGGGATCTGTGCGGCGTTAAGGATCAGAGAAGGGTTGGTGGTGGCATCCTGCGGCTGGTACAGCTTCATTGCCGCGATATCTCCGGTGTCAGCTACGACAGTGGTGAACTGACGAAGGGAGGTCAATTTATCCGTCATGATAGTGTTTCTCTTTTAACGTGCCCTGGATAATTCACGCTACCGACAGCATGCCTGCAGCGGAAAAATGACAGGTTTACTTGTTAGGGGGATGTAACCGGTCTGCCCTGATGATAACACGACGGAGGGGTAGCGCAACCGCAGACAGTGCGCTTAGACAGAGTATGATAAACTCAGAATATTAACAGGCTGCTAAGTAACAGCATGTCCAATCAGTGGTAGCGCTTACATATTCATTTTGGCATCAACAAGAGGGACGTTAATGCCTGATTTCCTTTTCTTTATTAATGAAGTCCTTTGGGGTTCGATAATGATATACCTGCTGCTGGGTGCAGGTATTTGGTTTACGCTACGCAGCGGGTTTATCCAGTTTCGTTATATTCGCAAATTTGGCAGAAGTCTGAAAAACAGCGTCACGCCCCAGCCAGGCGGATTAACCTCTTTCCAGGCCCTCTGCACCAGCATTGCTGCACGCCTCGGCAGCGGTAATATGGCGGGGGTGGCACTGGCCATCAGCGCCGGTGGCCCGGGCGCCGTTTTCTGGATGTGGGTCACGGCGCTTATCGGGATGGCCACCTCCTTTGCCGAGAGCGCCCTCGCCCAACTCTACAAAGAAAAAGATAAAAACGGACAGTTTCGCGGCGGCCCGGCCTGGTACATGGCGCGTGGCTTAGGAATGCGCTGGATGGGCGTGCTGTTTTCGCTGTTTTTACTGCTCGCGTACGGTCTGATTTTCAATACCGTTCAGGCGAATTCTGTTGCCCATGCCTTGCGCTATGCCTTTGCGTGTCCGGAGTGGATCACCGGGCTTGTTTTAGCCCTCTGTATCCTGCTGACCATTTCGACCGGCCTAAAAGGTGTCGCCCGCCTGATGCAGTGGCTGGTGCCTGTCATGGCGCTGCTGTGGGTTGCCGCCAGCCTGTTCGTCGCCGCACGGCATATCGAGCAGGTGCCGGAAGTGATTGCAACCATCTTCAAAAGCGCATTTGGCTGGCGCGAGGCGGCATCGGGCGCACTGGGCTATACGTTCAGCCAGGCGCTGATGTCGGGCTTTCAGCGCGGAATGTTCTCCAATGAAGCCGGTATGGGATCAACGCCCAATGCCGCAGCCGCCGCCGCGTCCTGGCCGCCCCACCCGGCGGCACAAGGCATTGTTCAGATGATTGGCGTTTTTACGGACACCATTATTATCTGTTCCGCCAGCGCCATGATCCTGCTGCTGGCTGGCCCGGTACCTCACTCATCGGAAACAGCCGGCATACAACTGCTTCAGCAGGCACTCGTGAATCTGACGGGCGGCTGGGGAGCCGGGTTTGTCTCGCTCATCCTGCTGTTATTCGCCTTCAGCTCGATTGTTGTGAATTACCTCTACGCCGAAAATAACCTTATTTTCCTGAAAGTGGACTCCCGCCGTATGATCACGCTGCTGCGCCTCGGGGTGATACTGATGGTGTTAGCAGGTTCGCTGCTCAGCATGCCGCTGGTCTGGCAACTGGCGGATGTCTTTATGGCGCTCATGGCCATCACTAACCTGACGGCGATCCTGCTGCTCTCACCCGTGGTTACGCTTATCGCACGGGACTATCTTCGTCAGCGCAAACTGGGCGTACCGCCGGTCTTTGATGCCTCGCGTTATCCCGACATCCAGGCGCAAATTGCGCCCGGCACCTGGGATGATTTGCCACGGCAATAACAGCTATCGATCAATTGAGGGCGATTTTTTGCTAAAGTCGCTCTAAATTTCCTGCAAGGACTGGATATGCTGATTCTGATTTCACCTGCTAAAACGCTCGATTACCAGAGCCCGCTCGCCACCGAGCGCTATACCCAGCCTGAACTGCTGGACTATTCGCAACAGCTGATTCACGTCGCGCGTAAGCTCTCTGCGCCACAAATTGCCTCGCTGATGAGCATCAGCGACAAACTGGCGGATCTTAACGCGACCCGTTTCCACGAGTGGCACCCGGACTTCACGCCGAACAACGCCCGCCAGGCGCTTCTGGCGTTTAAAGGTGATGTGTATACCGGCCTGCAGGCGGAAGATTTTAGCGAAGCCGATTTCGACTTCGCCCAGCAGCATCTGCGCATGTTGTCAGGTCTGTACGGCGTGCTGCGCCCGTTGGACCTGATGCAGCCATATCGTCTGGAGATGGGTATCCGCCTGGAAAACCCTAAAGGCAAAGATCTGTACCATTTCTGGGGCGATATCATCACCGACAAACTGAACGCTGCGCTGCGTGCTCAGGGCGATAATGTGGTGATCAATCTGGCCTCCGATGAATACTACAAATCGGTGAAGCCGAAAAAGCTGGATGCGGAAATTATCAAGCCCGTTTTCCTCGATGAGAAAAACGGCAAGTTCAAGGTCATCAGCTTCTACGCCAAAAAAGCGCGTGGGCTGATGAGCCGCTACATCATTCAGAACCGCCTGACGAAGCCGGAGCAACTGACCGGCTTCAACAGCGAAGGCTACTTCTTCGATGAAGAAGCGTCGGGAAAAGGCGAACTGGTGTTTAAGCGCCACGAGCAGTAAAACAAACCCCGCCAGATGGCGGGGTTTTGCATTAATGGTGTTTCCAGTCTGGGCCAGGACGCGGGTCGTCGTGACGATCGTGATGGTGGTCATCATGATGACGATCGTGATGCTCGTCATGTGGGCGCCAGTGATTATCGCGCCAGTCATAGTGAGCCTTCCACCAGTCATGGTCGCGCCAGCGACCACCATCCCAGTAGTGACCACGATTATCCTGATCGCCAATCTGCAGTTTTACCGCAGGGACGAGGGTGATTTCAGAGGCCTGAACCGCCATCGGAGCGACCAGCATCATTGAAAGCACCAGCAGAGCAGGTTTCAGTTTAGACATAGGTGACTCCTTATTCATTTACCCGATGTGGGCCGATGTAAGGAGAATACGTGAGGAGGACGGGGGATGTTATTCTCTGCAATCCTAATCGCTAAGTGACCGCATTTATTGGGAATTTCTGCTTTTTTACTGCTATTTTTCTCCTTAATTTCTCCATAAAAAAAGCCGGGTAAGTTTCACCTTACCCGGCCTGCATAGGGTGACAGAACCGTTATCCGCGCGTCATCATCAACTTACGCAGCGCGGCGAAATCCGCGGGCAGTTCATGCGAAAGCAGCGGCAGGTCCGCACGCTCGGCCAGCTCTTTTGGCAGCGGCAGCGTTTCACCCAGAATCACTTCCACGCTCTCTTTGAACTTCGCCGGATGAGCCGTTCCCAGGAACAGGCCATACTCCCCCGGATTCAGCTGATCGCGCAGCGCACGGTAAGCGATCGCCGCATGCGGTTCAGAGGTGTACCCCACCGCTTTCAGCTCACGCAGGGTGGCTTTGGTGGTCTCATCCGTCACCGCGGCATAACCCAGATCGCCCAGACGCCAGACCTTACGGCGGAACAGCTCTTCCACACGCGGCCAGTTATTCGGCTGGCTTACGTCCATCGCATTCGAAAGCGTCGCCTGCGTGGCGTTCGGCGCCCATTTACCGTCTTTCAGGAAGCGCGGCACGGTGTCGTTGGCGTTGGTGGCGGCGATAAAGCGTTTTACCGGCAGGCCGAGCGATTTCGCCAGCAGGCCCGCCGTCAGGTCACCAAAGTTGCCGCTTGGTACGGAAACGACCAGCTGATTGCGCGCCTCCTGTGGCAGCTGTGCAACCGCTTCGAAGTAGTAGCAGATCTGCGCCAGCAGACGGCTGATGTTAATGGAGTTCGCCGAGTTCAGACCCAGTGCCACTTTCAGCTCTTCATCATCGAAGGCCTGCTTGACCAGCGCCTGACAGGCATCGAAATCGCCGTCAATCGCCACGGTTTCAATGTTGCCCCCGAGCGTACAGAACAGTTTCTCCTGCAGCGGACTGATTTTGCCTTTCGGGTAGAGGATCACCACGCGAACGTTCTTCAGACCGTAGAACGCATGGGCAACGGCCGCACCGGTATCGCCGGAGGTCGCCGTCAGAATCGTTACCGGTTTGTCGCCGCTGATGTGGGTCAGCATCTGCGCCATAAAGCGGCCACCGAAGTCTTTAAACGCCAGGGTTGGACCATGGAACAGCTCAAGGCAGCCGACATCCGGCTCAACCTGCTTAACCGGTGCCGGGAAAGCGAACGCTGCACGCACGCGCTCTTCCAGCAGCTCCTGCGGGATTTCATCGCCGATAAAGGCAGAGAGAATTTTAGTGCTGCGGGTGACAAAGTCCTGCTTCAGCAGTTCATCAATGTCGGTCAGCTGAAATTCCGGCAGGTCATGGGGGAAGAACAGCCCCTGATTTTTGCCCAGTCCCTGAGTCACCGCCTGCGCGAAGCTGACCTGCTCGTTATGATCTTTAAGGTTGTAGAGTTTCATTCGTTATCCCAGTACTCGTGCGCCAGCCGTGTCCAGACGGCAAATATGAACAAAGCCTTCCTGATTTTGCAGGTAGTGTTTAGAGAGCCAGTCCGCCACGCGCTGCGCCGTGTCTGGCTTATCGCACAGGGCGAACAGCGTCGGGCCGGAGCCGGAGATACCGCACGCCAGTGCGCCGGTATCCATTGACGCCTGTCGCGCCTCGTTAAAGCCAGGCAACAGCTTAGTGCGGTACGGCTCGGCGATAACGTCTTTCATTAATTTTGCTGCCAGCTGCGGCTGACGGGTGTAGCAGGCGTGTATAAAGCCGGCCAGATGACGTCCGTGAGCGATACAGTCCTGACGACGATACTGCGCAGGCAGGATCGCACGCGCTTCAGCGGTGGATACCTTAATGCCGGGATAGGCCAGCACCCACAGCCACTCATCAAACCCTGGCACCTGCTGGCTGATGATGCCATTTTCTTCAATCATCAGTTGCATACCACCGAGGAAGCAGGGGGCGACGTTGTCATAATGAATGCTGCCGGAGATGCGCCCTTCCAGCTCGCCCATTAACCCGAGCAGACGGTTATTATTCAGCGGCTTGCCGCAGTGCTCATTCATGGCCACCAGTCCGGCGACCACGGAGCAAGCGCTGGAACCCAGGCCAGAGCCAATCGGCATACTTTTTTCCAGCGTCATGGCGACCGGCACATTTTTGCCGATCTCCTGACAGAACCGCTCCCAGCACTGATAAACGATATTCTCGCGCGGGTCTGTCGGCAGTTTGCTGGCGAAGCGGCCCACGTTATTCAGGCTAAAGCTCTCTGCCGCTTCAACCGTTACCGTATCGCCCAGCAGCGAACCATCCACCGGCGTCACCGCCGCACCCAGCACATCAAATCCGACGCTCATATTGGCGCTGGAAGCCGGGGCATAAACTTTCACCATGTTAAACTCCTAACTTCCATGACAGGGTACGCAGCAAATCGGCAAATACACCCGCCGCGGTAACATCATTCCCTGCGCCATAGCCGCGAAGCACCAGCGGCAGTGGCTGATAATAGTGGCTGTAAAACGCGAGGGCGTTTTCGCCGTTTTTTACTTTGAACAGCGGGTCGTTGCCATCCACTTCAGCAATCTTCACGCGGCACATACCATCGTCTTCAATATTGCCAACATAGCGCAATACCTTACCTTCATCACGGGCTTTCGCAACGCGTGCGGCAAAGGCGTCGTCTAGCTGCGCTAAATTGGCCATAAAGGTGTTCACGTCACCGCTGTCGTCAAACCCGGCAGGCAGAACAGGCTCAATCACGATATCGGAAAGCTCCAGCTCACGGCCCGTTTCACGCACCAGTATGAGCAACTTACGCGCCACATCCATACCGGAGAGATCGTCTCGCGGATCCGGCTCGGTGTACCCCAGTTCACGCGCGGCACGGGTCGCTTCCGACAGGCTCATGCCCTCATCCAGCTTGCCGAAGATAAACGACAGCGAGCCGGAAAGAATGCCGGAGAAACGCTGCAGTTCATCCCCCGCGTTCAGCAGGTTTTGCAGGTTCTCGATCACCGGCAGGCCCGCGCCCACGTTGGTGTCGTAGAGGAACTTACGCCGTGACTTGCTCGCCGCCAGACGCAGCTGGTGATAGTAATCCATCGACGAGGTGTTGGCCTTTTTGTTTGGCGTCACCACGTGGAAACCTTCGCGCAGGAAATCGGCGTACTGATCGGCCACCGCCTGGTTCGAGGTACAGTCGACAATGACCGGGTTAAGCAGGTGATACTCTTTCACCAGACGGATTAACCGGCCCAGATTAAAGGGCTCTTTGGCATCATTCATCTCAGACTGCCAGTTTTCCAGGTTCAGGCCATGAACGTTGGTCAGCAGCGCTTTTGAGTTCGCGATACCGCACACGCGCAGATCAATGTGCTTTTTCTTCAACCACTCCTGCTGACGCTTCACCTGCTCCAGCAGCGCGCCACCCACACCGCCCACGCCAATCAGGAACAGCTCGATCACCTGATCGGTGTTGAACAGCATCTGATGAACCACGCGAACGCCGGTTGTCGCATCGTCGTTGTCAACGACCACCGAGATTGAACGCTCAGATGACCCCTGGGCAATGGCCACAATGTTGATGTTGGCCCTGGCCAGCGCGGCAAAGAATTTGGCCGAGATACCGCGCAGCGTACGCATACCGTCGCCCACCACCGAGATAACCGCCAGGCGTTCCTGGATAGAAAGCGGCTCCAGCAGCTCTTCTTTCAGCTCAAGGTAAAACTCTTCTTCCAGCGCACGACGGGCGCGCAGACAATCCCCCTGCGGTACGCAGAAGCTGATGCTGTATTCAGAAGAGGACTGAGTGATCAGCACAACCGAGATACCGTTGCGGGACATGGCTGCGAAAACGCGGGCCGCCATACCGACCATACCTTTCATTCCCGGGCCGGAAACGCTGAACATGGCCATATTGTTCAGGTTAGAAATGCCTTTCACCGGCAGGCCGTCTTCATCGGTACTGGCACCAATCAGCGTGCCTGGCGCTTGCGGGTTACCGGTGTTTTTAATCAGGCAAGGGATCTGGAACTGGGCAATAGGAGAGATGGTGCGAGGGTGAAGAACTTTAGCGCCGAAGTAGGAAAGCTCCATCGCTTCCTGGTATGACATCGACTTCAGCAGCCTGGCGTCCGGTACCTGGCGCGGATCGCAGGTGTATACACCGTCGACGTCAGTCCAGATCTCACAACAGTCGGCGCGCAAACAGGCTGCCAGCACGGCAGCAGAGTAGTCGGAGCCGTTACGGCCCAGTACGACAAGTTCACCCTTCTCGTTTCCGGCGGTGAAGCCCGCCATCAGGATCATATGGTCAGACGGAATTTTGCTCGCGGCAATGCGGCGGGTTGATTCGGCTATATCAACGGTCGACTCGAGGTAGTGACCCACTGCCAGCAGTTTTTCAACGGGATCGATAACCGACACATTGTGGCCACGCGCTTCCAGCAGGCCCGCCATGATGGCAATCGACAATTTTTCACCACGGCAGATTAACGCCGCGTTGATGCTGTCCGGGCAGTGACCTAAAAGGCTGATACCGTGCAGCACGTGTTTGATTTGGGCGAACTCTTGCTCAACAAAGGATTTCAGCTGCGCGAGCGGGAAACCCGGCTGCGCCTCCGCCAGTCCCTGCAGCAGCTCAGCGAAGATACGCTCGGCGTCGCTCAAGTTCGGGAGTGCATCCTGGCCACCGATGGTCTTTTCAATCATCGCCACCAGGTGGTTGGTGATTTTTGCCGGGGCAGAGAGCACGGTCGCGACCTGCCCCTGCCTGGCGTTGCTCTCCAGGATATCGGCAACACGCAGAAAACGTTCTGCATTTGCCACTGATGTACCGCCGAACTTCAACACTCGCATGGTTCTACCTCGTTTCCTTTAGCCGAAAAAAAAGCCCGCACTGTTTGGGTGCGGGCTTTTTTCTGTTTTTCCTGTACGCGTCAGCCCGCATCATTTCCTGTGGTAATGATGATGGTTGTTGTAATGGTGGTGATGCTGATGCGTTTCATGGATGTTGTGTACTCTGTCATTATTATCTGTCTGTGCTGTATTCTTTTAGGGTTAAAGGATTGGGCACCTTAAGTCAATGAATTTTTAATTTGATCACAATTCGGGACGCTCTCACGTCCCGCTGCTTGCAGATTTATTTTCATCCGATTCCCCCAGACGCACCCCACCAAGACAGACGGATACGCCATAGTAAAAACTTATGACAGCATTTTACTCGGACAATTTTTTTTCAATATCATGCAGCAAACGGTGCAACATTGCCGTGTCTCGCTGCTCAAGACGCCCAAGTCGCTGATGCAGCCAGTCCGCCATTTTTTGATCTTCCGCGACACCGAGTTGTAATAACAGATGGTCAACGCGAGCGCGCAGCGCGGCCAGCTGGTTTTCATCTGCCCCTTCAGCCTGGGGTTGAGGAATTTGTATTAGGGAGGCTAATTGATAGCAATACACCATTACCGCCTGGCCTAAATTCAGCGACGGATAATCCGCCACCATCGGCGCACCGGTCAGGACGTCCGCCAACGCCAGCTCCTCGTTCGTCAGACCGGAATCTTCCCGCCCAAAGACCAGCGCGGCCTTCGTCAGCCACTGGCTTTTCTCCGTTAACATCGGCACCAGTTCTGCCGGCGTGGCGTAATAGTGGAACTTTGCCCGGCTGCGTGCCGTGGTCGCCACGGTAAAAGAAATGTCGTGCAACGCAGCGGCGAGCGTGTCGTAAGTGGTTATATTATCGAGAATATCCCCTGAACCGTGCGCCACCCAACGGGCCGCGGGCTCGAGGTGCGCCTGGCTGTCCACGATGCGAAGATCGGTAAACCCCATGGTCTTCATGGCACGCGCCGCAGCGCCTATATTTTCGGCTCTGGCTGGGGCGACCAGTACAATCGACAGATGCATTTATGCTCTCTTTTTAATCAGTTAGCGGGTAAAAATGTGATGCACTTCAACATATTACGCGGCGCGAATTTACAAAAATGCAACACAAATCACCGAAATAGCGTTTCAGAACAAATTAAAAACGCTAAACTATTTTGTGGCTGAACAATCAGTTAGAATGTTAACAGAAGGCTATTATCCTTATGTTTTATAATGGTAATGACCTCATGAATACTCTTTTCTGATTGGATTCGTATCGTTTATAAATCAAGGTACGCAACTAGTTGGTTTATTGAAAAATTGTGACAAAGGCTAGCATTCGGCTACGATGATTTCATCAAACTGTTAACGTGCTACAATTGAACTTGATATATGTCAACGAAGCGTAGTTTTATTGGGTGTCTGGTGTCACTTAGCCTGTTATGTTGCTGTTAAAATGGTTAGGATGACAGCCGTTTTTGACACTGTCGGGTCCAAAGGGAAAGTACCCACGACCAAGCTAATGATGTTGTTGACGTTGATGGAAAGTGCATCAAGAACGCAATTACGTACTTTAGTCACGTTAGGCCGGTCATGTTAATTTGCGACATGCATCAGGCAGGTCAGGGACTTTTGTACTTCCTGTTTCGATTTAGTTGGCAATTTAGGTAGCAAACATGCAGACCCCGCACATTCTTATCGTTGAAGACGAGTTGGTAACACGCAACACGTTAAAGAGCATTTTCGAAGCAGAAGGCTACGATGTCTTTGAAGCGACCGATGGCGCAGAGATGCATCAGATCCTTTCTGAAAATGATATCAACCTGGTGATCATGGATATCAACCTGCCGGGCAAAAACGGCCTTCTTCTGGCGCGCGAACTGCGTGAACAGGCGAACGTCGCGTTAATGTTCCTGACAGGCCGTGATAACGAAGTTGATAAAATCCTTGGCCTGGAAATCGGTGCGGATGACTACATCACTAAACCGTTTAATCCACGCGAGTTAACCATTCGTGCACGCAACCTGCTGTCCCGCACCATGAACCTGGGCACGGTCAGCGAAGAGCGTCGTAGCGTAGACAGCTACAAGTTCAACGGCTGGGAACTTGATATCAATAGCCGTTCACTGATTAGCCCGAACGGTGAGCAGTATAAACTGCCGCGCAGTGAATTCCGCGCGATGCTGCACTTCTGTGAAAATCCGGGCAAAATTCAGTCCCGTGCAGAACTGCTGAAGAAAATGACCGGCCGTGAGCTGAAGCCGCACGACCGTACCGTAGACGTGACCATCCGTCGTATCCGTAAACATTTCGAATCTACGCCTGATACGCCGGAAATTATCGCCACTATTCACGGTGAAGGTTATCGTTTCTGCGGCGACCTGCAGGAGTAATCCGGCAACTGAAGTAAAAAAAACGGCGCTTTCGCGCCGTTTTTTATTTCCAGACTCGCATCGTATCCGCATCAGGTTCAACGGGGGGGACGGGACGCTTCGGCTGAGAGAGCGAATACCAGTCAAGGTGACGCGTCAGGTACATGACCGCAAACAGTGCCATCGCCAGTACGGCAGCTCCCAGCAGCAACGCGCTGTCCTCAGAACGCAGCAGGAACCACATCACGACATCCAGCCCCAGCAGCGCCAGAATAAACACCCCGCTTCGCCTCCAGCTTTTCAGTACCGCCTGCAGGTACACACCATTCATCATCGCGCCGACAAGGCTTGCAATAATCCAGGCCGGCGTAAACCCGACATGCTCAGACAGGGCAAGTAAGACGAGATAGAACAGGACCAGCGACAACCCTACCAGCAGATACTGCATTGGGTGCAGACGCAATCCGGTGAGGGTTTCGAACACGAAGAAGGCCATAAACGTCAGGGCAATCAGTAAAATAGCGTACTTGATCGCGCGGTCTGTCAGCTGGTACTGATCCGCTGGCGTGGCAACCGTCACGCTAAAGGCCGGGATAGAACTCCACTCCGGTGACTCGCCCTCGGCGAACCAGCTTTGCATGTTGTTAGCAAACCAGCTGCTCTGCCAGTTTGCCTGGAAACCAGACTCGCTAATCTGATGTTTAACAGGCAGATAGTATCCCATAAATCCCGGGTGCGGCCAGTTACTGCTCAGCGTCATTTCGCTGTTACGCCCGACCGGCACCACCGCAAAACTGCCCGTCCCCGCCAGGTTAAACGACATATCAAGGGCGAGCGTTTTCGGCTCAAGGGCTTTATCACTCAGCGGAATATGAATACCGGCAAGTGTGCCATACACGCCGGTTCCCGGTTCTACGCTGAGCGCCTCACCGTTGATTTTTGCGACCTTCACAGTACCAATGCCCCGGGCATCACCCACGCCAATCACCAGGAATGGCTGCCCCAGCGTCATGGTTTCGCCCTTCAGCTGCGCCATTTTCTCCGTCGAAAACTGCGCTTTTATTTTGAGATCGGTGTTCCAGATTTGCCCGTCATAAATACCGATGCTTCTGGACTCCACGCGCTGATTTCCCTCAACGAGCAGAGATTCCGGCAGGATAAAGTGCAGGTAGCTTTTTTTGTATTCGACCTTTTTCTCATCCTCAAGTTTGTAAAAAACCTCGGTGACAGGAATGGCAATCAGCGGTCCTACTAGCTTTTGCGGCCCGCTGGTGCTTTGGCGAAGCGAGTGTTCAACATCGTTACGGTAGCTCTCACGCTCCGAAATCAGGTTACTGACCATAAAGAGCGGGACTAACAACAGCAGAATACACCCCAGCAGGGTGCTTACTTTCCAGAACAGGGGGGATTTCATCATTACGTCTCCTTTGTGATGAGGAGAGCGTACCGGGGCTATGTGGGGCCAGTTTGAAGTTATGTGAAGTGACGGTGAAGTGTCAGCGTGGCTTTCACGCCGCCTTCTGGCTGGTTATGCAGAGCAATGTCCCCCTGATGCAGACGCGCCACCTCCTGCACGAATGCCAGACCCAGCCCGCTGCTTTTCAACCCGTTCTCGCGGGGGAGCGAGTAAAAACGTTCAAAAATACGCGCCATGGCATAGTCCGGTATCCCGCTTCCACTATCGCTTACGGTAAGCCGGATCTCGGTTGGCGTCTCCTCGGCAGCCAGCTGAAGCGTCCCGCCCTGCGGAGTAAAATCGATGGCATTATCCAGCAAATTGCCCAGCGCCTGTTCAAGCAGCTCGGGGTCGCCCTGCACCTGCAGCGAAGTGGGCTGGCAGGTCAGGATGATATTTTTCGCCGTGATAACGGCGGAGCGTGAATCCGCAAGCCGTGAAAACAGCGTGCTGATACTCACGCTCACCGGCTCTATCTCTACCCGGTTTTCAAGACGCGCCTGAGAGAGCAGTTTTTCCACCAGCGACTGCATACGCGCGTTTTGCACCAGAATATTATCGATAAACCGCGCGGCCACCGCCGGCGGCGGCTGCTCATTAAGGATCTCTGCCGCGCCGCGGATTGCCGCCAGCGGGCTTTTGAGTTCGTGAGTAAGCGCATGCACATAATGCTCGATGTAATTCTTACCCTCGAGGCGAATGCGCATATTTTCCAGCGCCTGCGCCAGCTTGCGTAGCTCACTGCTGCCGGGGTTAGGCAGCGGGAGAGGCGTGTCCGTGGTCACCGCATCGGCGTAGCGCGACAATCTGCCAATGGAACGATTGATCCATCCCGCCACCAGCAGACCAATCAGCAGGGCAATGCCGAGCAGCGCCCCACCCGCCCACAGGATCCGCCGCTCGCTACGGTGAATAACCGGTGCCATGGCGCTGTTAGGTTTTCCGACCGACAGCACGCCGATAATGTTGCCCCTGTCCATTACCGGTGCGGCAACATACATCACCGTACTTTCCGGATCGTCAGGGTTGCTCTGGGTGCTGCGCGCGCCATATTCCCCGCGAAGCGTCAGCCAGACGTCATTCCAGCGGGAGTAGTCTTTTCCTACCGCCAGGCCCGCCGAATCAAACACCACCTTGCCCGTGGCGTCGGTCATGTAGACATGGTACTCGTTGCGGACTTTATGAATGCCACCAATGTTGGCGCGAAACGGCCGCTGATGGAGCCGTGAAAAGGCCTGAGCCAGCTGGCCCTGCTGCGGATTGCCTGCGAGCAGGTCGTCTCGCCCCACTTCCGCCAGCAGGGTCGCGGTGTCAATCAGCGTGCCTTCGGTGGCTCTGCGCACGCCGGGCTTGACCTCCTGCACGAAGATAGATAGCACAAACCACGCGGCGATAGCGACAATCAGGAAATAGCCCAGCAGCAGACGCATGCCAATACGCATTAATAAAGCCCCAGACTGTAACCCATCCCGCGATGGGTACTGATGGGCGAAAGCCCGTCATTGACCGCGCGCAGCTTGGCGCGCAAGGTTTTGATATGCGTATCCACGGTACGATCGAAGCTATCGCCGTCTTCGCCCCACACTTTGTCCATAAGCTGCTGGCGAGAAAAGACCCGGCCCGGCGCCTGCAACAATGTTTTGAGCAGCAGGAACTCGTAGCGCGTGAGCGGTAAAGGCTCCCCATACCAGCTGATTCTGGCGGCGGGTTCATTCAGTTCAAACTGCCCGATACGCACGATCTCGGTGGGGGCGGTGGATTTTTGTAACCGCCGTAGAATAGTCCTCACCCGGGCACAGACTTCACGCGGGGAGAAGGGTTTAGCGACATAATCATCCGCGCCCATCTCCAGCCCGAGCAGCTTATCCACCTCGTCACTTCGCGCCGTCAGAAACAGGATCGGCAGTGACGGATGCAGCGCCAGAAGCTGACGGCAGAGTTCAAAGCCGCTGATGTCAGGCAACCCGACATCCAGAATCGCCAGCGCGGGAACCTGCCGTCGCGCCTCTTCCAGTACCGGTAACCCACGCCCGAAAGCCTTCACCGCAAACCCCTCCTGCTGAAGCATGTAGAGTAGCGTGTCGGCGATACTGATTTCGTCCTCAACCAGCCAGACCAGAGGTTGCTGCATGATTCATCCCTGAATTAGTGCCATGGCATGATCGGCACGGCGCTGATGGCGTTTTTCGGTGAGCCTTCAACCACTTTGTCGGAATAGGCCAGATAGGCGAGCGTGTTGCGTTTGGCGTCATAAAAACGCACCACCTGCAGCTTTTTAAACACCAGCGAGGTCCGTTTCTGGAAAACCACGTCGCCCTGCGTTTTGCCGTTTTTGATTTTGTCACTCAGCTCCACAGGACCGACCTGCTGGCAGGAGATTGCCGCATCGGAGGTATCTTCAGCCAGCCCAAGCCCGCCTTTAATGCCCCCGGTTTTCGCCCGACTAACGTAGCAGGTGACGTTTTTCACGTCCGGATCGTCAAACGCCTCCACCACAATCTTGTGGTCCGGGCCGAACACTTTGAAAACGGTATCGACAGAACCAATCTGTTCCGCCTGCGCGGCGTGCCCCACCGTCAACATCAGGGCAGTGAAGATCAAAGTCTTGTATTTCATATTGTTACCATTTTTAAGAATTACGCTGAGCGATTATTCAACACTGTAGACAAAAATGTAGCAAGATCACAGGATTAGAATATATTCACCCAAAACGAGGAACAAAAGGCATTAATGAGCAAAAAAAACACTGAATGCTAAAACATCAAAAAATGCTATTATCCGCTAACCTGTTATCAGGCACCTGCTGTTTTAAGGATGAGGATAGTATATGGATCAGGCTGGAATTATTCGCGACCTGCTCACCTGGCTGGAAGGTCATCTCGACCAGCCTTTGTCACTGGATAATGTGGCGGCTAAAGCAGGCTATTCCAAGTGGCATCTGCAAAGGATGTTCAAGGATGTCACCGGTCATGCTATCGGGGCCTATATCCGCGCACGTCGTCTGTCAAAATCAGCGGTGGCATTACGCCTGACCGCGCGGCCGATTCTGGATATTGCACTGCAATATCGTTTCGACTCGCAGCAAACCTTTACCCGCGCCTTTAAAAAACAGTTCTCGTTAACGCCAGCGCTCTATCGCCGCTCGCCTGACTGGAGCTCGTTTGGCATGCGTCCGCCGCTGCGTCTGGGTGAGTTTGCAATGCCGAAATATGAATTTATCACCCTGCCAGAAACGCACCTGATTGGTACGACGCAAAGCTACTCCTGTTCGCTGGAGCAGATTTCCGAATTCCGTCATCAGATGCGCGTTCAGTTCTGGCGCGACTTCCTGAGCCATGCGCCGGCGATCCCGCCCATCCTGTATGGTCTCAACGAAACGCACCCAAGCCAGGAAAAAGACGACGAGCAGGAGGTGTTCTACACCACCGCGTTAACGCCAGAACTGGCGAATGGCTATATTCAGGGTTCAAAGCCCGTGGTGCTGGAAGGCGGCGAATACGTGATGTTCGCTTATGAAGGGCTGGGAACGGGTGTACAGGAATTTATCCTGACCGTTTACGGAACCTGCATGCCAATGCTGAACCTGAATCGCCGTAAAGGTCAGGATATTGAGCGCTACTATCCGGCAAGCGATGCTAAACCGGAAGAAGGCCCCATCAATCTGCGTATGGAATTCTTAATTCCGATACGTCGTTAACGCTGAAGTTCGTCAAGTGCAGGGGCATCAAGATGCGAAATGTCCCCTGCCATCTCTACGACCCAACCTGACGCCAGCCACGCGCTTTCCTGATAGTCGATACGGGAAATAGAGCAGTTGCGCAGACGCAAACGGCGTTCTGCATACGCAGGTAACCCCAGAATCGTACTCACCAGGCAGCCCAGCGCAATACCGTGACTCACCAGCAGCGGACGACTACCGGCCGGAAGCTTCAGGCATTCCGCCAGCGCGGCATGCATACGCACGCTCAGCTCCTGCATGGATTCGCCTTCCGGAATACGGCCATCTTCGGTGCCGTTGACCAGCGTGCGACGCCAGCCCTCTTCCGTTTCCGTCAGCGTATCGATATGCCGTTTTTCCAGCACGCCCATATCCAGCTCGCGCAGACGCGGCTCGATCATGACATCACAACCACAGGCATCGGCAATGATGCGCGCCGTCTGCTGTGTGCGACCTAAGTCGCTGGTGATAACATGCGTAATGCCCAGCGTTCTGGCGCGTTCTGCCACCTGCCACGCCTGCTGCACACCCTTTTCAGTAAGAGGACTGTCTGACTGGCCTTGAATACGTCGCTCGGCGTTCCACTGCGTCTCACCGTGGCGAACAAGGTATACCTGTAACATGCTTTTTTTCCGTTATACTGCGATGAGTTTTTTTTGAATCGAGCTTAATTATGCACCATGTTGTCTCTGCTACCACCAATCCTGCCAAAATTCAGGCAATTCTAAGGGCATTCGAAGAGATTTTCGGCGAAGGATCCTGCCATATTGATGCCATCGGCGTCGAGAGCGGCGTGCCTGAACAGCCGTTTGGCAGCGAGGAAACGCGCGCTGGCGCACGAAATCGCGTGGCAAACGCCAGGGCTGCCGCACCGGATGCTGACTTCTGGGTGGCAATTGAAGCGGGTATCGACGAAGGCGCGACGTTCAGCTGGGTGGTCATCGAGAACCGTGAACAGCGTGGAGAAGCGCGTTCAGCAACCCTGCCGCTGCCAAAAATCATTCTGGAAAAAGTGTCCGCGGGTGAAGCGCTCGGGCCGGTGATGTCTCAGTACACCGGCATCGATGAAATTGGCCGCAAAGAAGGCGCGATTGGCGTCTTTACCGCTGGCGCGCTGACGCGTTCAGGCGTTTACCACCAGGCGGTTATTCTGGCCCTGAGTCCGTTCCATAACGCGATTTATCGCTGAGCGCCCAGCAGCACAGACTCCAGCCACTGACGCAGTTCCACCGGCGCGGATTTCAGGCTGTTCGATCCGCGGGTGATCGTCGCGATACCCGCGCCCAGCTCATTTTTAAGCTCACGCTGGCTCATCTCACCGCGCAACAGCTCTTCGATGATCCGCACGCGTGTGCCCAGAGCTTCACGCTCATCCGGCGTCAGCATCAGCTGCAATAAAGGCAAATGCAGATCCTGGTCGTAAGACTGGCGGAGCAACTCCACAAAACGAAGCCACTCCTGATGACGTTGTTCGGCCATTGCCGAGGAATACGGGGAATGCTGGGTCATGTTATGCCGCCTGTTGTACTCATTAACGAGTACAGCATAACACAACCCGCCCCATCAGTAACGTCTCTGCCACTCAGCATCGCTCATCAGGGTATCTTTTTGTCCCATGAAATAGCGATAGTAGGCGTCATAAGCCAATACGTTCTTCACATAGCCGCGGGTTTCCGAGAACGGAATACTTTCCACAAACGCGACGGCGTCAATGCGCCCGGCGCTGTTGCCAAGCCAGGTGCGCACGCGGCCCGGGCCTGCGTTATACGCCGCCGAGGAGAAGATGCGGTTATTGCCGAACTGCTGATAAACATACTGCAGGTAGCTGGTACCGATATTGATGTTGGTCTCCGGATCCAGCAGCTGTGACGGGCTGCTGTATCCCGGGATGTTAAACATCTTCACCGTGTGCGTCGCGGTTCCCGGCATCACCTGCATCAGGCCGCTGGCCCCGACCGGGGAACGGACTTTCGGGTTCCACGCACTCTCCTGGCGGGCAATGGCCATGGCGTAGCTTTGCGGAATGTCTTTACCGCTGGTGTAGCGCTCGAACAGGTCTTTATAGGCCAGTGGGAAACGCTCTTCGAGATGATCCCACAGCTTGCCAGCGATCGTTGCCTGCACGCTCAGATCCCACCAATGGTTATCAAAGGCATAGCGGGCAAGCTGTGCCTTCTCATCGGTCGTACGGCTGGTCACCAGATTCGCCCATTCGCTACGGGCGGTATTGTCCATGTTCCAGTACATCAGCTCGCGAACACGCGCCATTTCTGGTCCCTGAGTCAACGCCGGGTTGGCGTTAGCAGGGGCTTTATCAATGCGGAACGTGTACTCCTCACCCAGACGCTGCGCGGCCGCCATCGGATAGAACCCACGCTGCTGCATCAGCGCATGAAGGATCTCTTTGGCTTCATCGTCACGCCCGCGCTCCATCAGCAGATCCGCCTGCCAGTAACGCCATTCGTCTTTCTCTTTGGCATCCATTGGCAGACGCGCAAGCCAGGTATTCAGCCCCCGGCGATCGCCCGTCCCCAGCGCCATACGCACGCGGCGCTCCACCAGCGACGTGGAGTTCGAACGCATAATCGCATCGTCTCGCCAGCGCGCCTGCTCGTCGGTTACATCGGTGCTCATCAGTCGCCACGCCACAATGTCGCGCAGCTCCTGAGTTTGATCTTCATTGAGCTGCTGCGCCTGCACCAGCTGCGGGATCATCAGCCGCGCATTTTCCACGTCGTCACGCGCCACGCTGGCAAAAGCCACCGCGGCCATCTGGCGGGTAAAATCGGTCGCGCCGGTGCTGCGGGCAAAGATCAGCACGCTGTTCGGATCGTTCGCCAGGGCGATGACGGCGGTTGAGATCGTCTGATAATCAGACGGCATTTGTCCCGCAAGCGTGGTAACCAGCCGCGTGTTTCCGGCTTTCATCGCCAGGCGAATACGTTCAAGGTACGCCAGCGGATCCTGCTTACCTGACGCACGCCATGCGCCAAAGAGGGAATCACAGGCATTTGGCTGGCTTTTTCCGGTCAACCACAGATCTTTCGCGCCCGCCCAGGCCTCTTCCTGCTGTCCGGTAACCCACTTCGCATAGTAATAGTTACACTGGGCTTCGGTAGTGTTCGGTTTTTCCGGGCTAAACGCCAGCAGCCCACGCCAGTCTTCACGACGTGCCAGCTCGTTCACAAAACGAGACTGCAGCGTCCGCGCGGGTGGCAGCGTCGGGTTCGCCTGAATAAAGTTATTCACGGTGACCGTGGGTTGATTCATGAGATCGTCAGTGATCTGCCGATACTCCAGATACGGATAGAGAGGATACGCTTTTAAGGTCGGCATCAGTGCCTGCACGGTATCCATCTGCTTATTGTCCCACGCCTGTTTAATCTGGGCGTAGCGATTACGTTGTTCATCCAGTGAATCGGCATGCACCGCCTGGCTTGCCGCCATCACGCATACGCTGGCAGCCAGCAGACGCCAGACCACCTGTTTGGCTTTTCCCACAAGCTCTTCCTCATTGTTTTTTCGTCAATTGCAGCGTCTTGCCACGTCAAAGTCTAATTAACTTATGCTAACCAGGCATCCTGCAACGCGCCACGTCGCGGACACTTTTTTACCTTTCTTGCGCGTTTTAACACTCCCGACGTTCCTGGCTGGGATTAGGACGGGAAAAAGGCTACACTTCGAGGCTGATATTCTTTCTCATCACGATAAAAGAGGCGAAGTCCAACGTGGCTCAATTCGTTTATACCATGCATCGTGTCGGCAAAGTTGTCCCGCCGAAACGTCATATTCTTAAAAATATCTCGCTGAGCTTCTTCCCGGGCGCAAAAATCGGTGTTCTGGGTCTCAACGGTGCCGGTAAGTCCACCCTGCTGCGCATCATGGCCGGCATCGATACAGACATCGAAGGTGAAGCCCGTCCGCAGCCTGGCATCAAAATTGGCTACCTGCCGCAGGAGCCTCAGCTCAACCCGGAACACACCGTTCGTGAATCCGTTGAAGAGGCGGTTTCTGACGTCGTTAACGCACTGAAAGGTCTGGATGAAGTGTATGCCAAATACGCTGAACCGGATGCGGACTTCGATAAACTGGCCGCTCAGCAAGGCAAGTTTGAAGAGATTATCCAGGCGCATGACGGCCACAACCTGAACGTGCAGCTCGAGCGCGCCGCTGACGCCCTGCGTCTGCCAGACTGGGATGCGAAAATCGCGAACCTCTCCGGGGGTGAACGCCGCCGCGTGGCGCTGTGCCGTCTGCTGCTGGAAAAGCCAGACATGCTGCTGCTCGACGAACCGACCAACCACCTGGATGCGGAATCCGTGGCATGGCTGGAGCGTTTCCTGCACGATTTCGAAGGCACCGTTGTGGCGATCACCCACGACCGTTACTTCCTCGACAACGTTGCAGGCTGGATCCTGGAGCTTGACCGTGGTGAAGGCATTCCATGGGAAGGCAACTACTCCTCCTGGCTGGAGCAGAAAGACCAGCGTCTGGCGCAGGAAGCCTCTCAGGAAGCCGCGCGTCGTAAGTCTATCGAGAAAGAGCTGGAGTGGGTTCGTCAGGGCGCTAAAGGCCGTCAGTCTAAGGGCAAAGCCCGTCTGGCACGCTTTGAAGAGCTGAACAACACCGAATACCAGAAACGTAACGAGACCAACGAACTGTTTATTCCGCCTGGCGCACGTCTGGGGGATAAAGTGGTTGAAGTCACCAATCTGCGTAAGTCTTATGGCGATCGCCTGCTGATTGACGACCTGACCTTCTCCGTACCGAAAGGTGCCATCGTGGGGATCATCGGTCCGAACGGCGCGGGTAAATCCACCCTGTTCCGCATGATGTCCGGTCAGGAACAGCCAGACAGTGGTTCAATCACTCTGGGTGAAACCGTGAAACTGGCTTCCGTTGACCAGTTCCGTGACGCCATGGATAACAGCAAAACCGTGTGGGAAGAAGTCTCCGGCGGCCTGGATATCATGCGTATCGGTAACACTGAAATGCCAAGCCGCGCTTACGTTGGCCGCTTTAACTTCAAAGGCACCGACCAGGGTAAACGCGTGGGCGAGCTCTCCGGTGGTGAACGTGGTCGTCTGCACCTGGCCAAACTGCTGCAGGTTGGCGGTAACGTGCTGCTGCTCGATGAACCGACCAACGACCTGGACATTGAAACCCTGCGCGCACTGGAAAACGCCCTGCTGGAGTTCCCGGGCTGTGCAATGGTTATCTCGCACGACCGTTGGTTCCTTGACCGTATCGCAACCCACATCCTGGACTACCAGGACGAAGGGAAAGTGGAGTTCTTCGAAGGTAACTTCACCGAATACGAAGAGTACAAGAAACGTACGCTGGGCGCGGATGCGCTGGAGCCGAAACGTATTAAGTACAAACGTATCGCGAAATAAATGTAAAACGGCAACGTCAGTTGCCGTTTTTTTTTGTTCCTACATCCTGTGAGTGACGCACCGTTCACCCACCCACGTAAAACCGCTTCACCTCATCACACTGCATCGCAAAGTCGATATAACGCATCAGCGCCGGCGAGTTCAGCTTGCGGCTCGGGTAAGCCAGCCACAGATCGTTCCCCTCGACGTTCCACTCCGGCAGCACCTTCACCAGCGCGCCCTTTTCAACCTTATCCTCAAGTAAAAAAGCGGGAAGCAGCGTGATCCCGGCGCCGGCGATGGCACATTCGCGCGCATACACCAGATTATCCGTCAGATGGGCGTTATCCGGCAGATAACGGTAATCCTCACTTTCGCTTTGCAGCAGCCACTCAGACCACGCCTTGTGGGTAATACAGCGGTGATCCACCAGCTGCCGGGGATGCGTCAGCGGCTCCCGGCGCGCCAGGTAAGCCGGTGAGGCCAGCATATAACGCGGGCAATGACCAATCATACGGCCAATCAGGGAGGAGTCCTGCGGCTTACCGGTACGCAGCGCCACGTCAAAACCTGACTCGACCAGGTCGAGCACGTCGTCAGAAATGGACACGTCAAGCGAAACATCCGGATAGCGGAGCTGGAACTCCGCATTCAAATGCGCCAGCAGCGTCGCGCCGATCCCGGCCGGGCAGGTGATGCGCAGCCGACCGCTGGGGTTTTCACGCAGCCGCTGAATGGCGTACTCGGCCCGTTCACTTGCCGCCAGCATCTCGCGGCAGTGAACCAGATAGTGCTCGCCGGCGAACGTCAGGTTCAGCCTGCGCGTAGTACGATTGAGCAAGCGGATCCCCACCTGCTGCTCAAGCTGGCTGATTCGCTGACTGACGCTGGATTTCGGCAGCTCAGCTTTCTGTGCCGCCGCGGTAAAACTGCCCAGCTCTGCCACCAGCGCAAACAGCGCCATATCCTGAAGTTGTTTAAACATGATTGTTCATCCTGTACGAACACTTCGTTCTTAATTGTCCATCTTATCACGCGGCTGAGCACTTAATAGACTAGTCTCAACAACACGCTTTCCCTAAAGGAGCTCACCATGTCAGTTAAAGCCATTGCCGTTAATCCAGACAGTCCTGCTGATTTCATTGAAATTACCCAACCGATGCCGCAGCCCGGCGAGCACGATCTGCTGGTTGAGGTAAAAGCCGTTTCCATCAACCCGGTCGATACCAAAGTTCACGCGGGCATCGTCAGAAGCGGCCTGACAGAACCACGCGTTCTCGGCTGGGACGCCAGCGGCATTGTGAAAGCCGTGGGTGCAGGCGTTAGCGGTTTTAAACCGGGGGATGAAGTGTGGTACGCGGGCGATATTACCCGCCCGGGCAGCAATACCACCCATCAGTTGATCGATGCGCGCATTGTCGGGCATAAGCCGGTAAGCCTCGGCTGGGCTGCCGCAGCCGCCTTGCCGTTAACCGCCCTCACCGCCTGGGAAGGATTGTTTGAACGGCTGAATATCCAGGATGCCGGCCAGGACAAAACGCTGCTCATTATTGGCGGCGCGGGCGGCGTAGGATCGCTGGCGATCCCGTTTGCGAAGCATCGCAGCAACGTGAAGATCGTCGCGACCGCCTCGCGGGAAGATTCTGCTCAGTGGTGTCGCGATCGCGGTGCCGATCACGTGGTGAATTACCGGGACCTGAAAGGTGAACTGGCTAAACAGGGCCTGACGTTTGTGGATTACATTTTCATTCTCAATGATACCGACGGCCACTGGGATGCCGTCAGTGAACTGATCGCACCGCAGGGGCATATCTGCTCCATCGTTGAGAACGCACATCCGCTGAACCAGGATAAGCTGAAATCCAAATCCGCCGCGCTGCACTGGGAGTTTATGTACACCCGCAGCATGTACCAGACCGCCGACATGGCGCGTCAGGGCGAGATCTTAAACGAGGTTGCGAAGCTGGTGGATAACGGCGTGGTGGAAAGCTCACTGAGCGAAACGCTGCACGGGCTGAGCGTCGAAAGCATCACCGAAGCGCACCGAAAAGTGCTGGACGGGCATATGCGTGGCAAAGTGGTGGTTGAGTATTGAGGGGGGGGGTTCCCCCTCACACCGGCCCTCTCCCTCAGGAGAGGGTTAGGATGAGGGAATTACCCCTGCTCCCCCATCATCTCTTTCACCAGCTCTACGCAGCGCAGGAAACGGCTGTCGTAATCTGACTCCTCCACATGCACAAACTCCACGTTATTTTCGTGCAGCATGTCGATGAGCATGCTCTGGAACTCTTTTCTGTCGACGGAACTGCCGAGGCTGCGGATCCCGTCGGCAACCCACGGGGTATTGTTTTCGAGCAAAATCACCAGGTCAAAGCGGTATTCGTCTATCAGCGCCTGCACAAACGGATGCTCGCGTCCCTCGTATTTTTTGCAGAACGCCTGGGTGGTGACGAAATCGGTATCAATGAAGGCCACTTTATTGGCGTATTTCACCGCGAAATCAATGTACTGCGCATGACCGAGCGCGATTTTATCGTAGTCGGAGTACTGCAACGCCATCTCGTCACCGCCCAGATGTGAGAAGACGTAATCACGCCCGTACTCCCACGCACTGGTGGTGTTAAAGATGTTGGCCAGCTTGTTGACCAGCGTCGATTTCCCGCTCGACTCGCCGCCCAGAATCGCAACAGTGCGCACAAAGAACGGTTTTACCTCGGTTGGGATGTAATCCCAGTAGCGGAACGGGTTTTCGCGGATCAGCGCCCCGCTGATGTTCATAAAGGTACGCTTTGGATCGATCAGCACGGTTTCAATGCCCAGATGCTCGCGGAACTGCGGCGCATCGGACTCTTCAGAGGTGTAGATCCAGTTCGGGGTGATCCCTTTTTCGTCCATGAACGCTTTGACGCCATTGCTCCACACATCCCAGCCGTGCGGATACGGCTCCATGCCCTCTTCATTAAAAGCATGAATACGAATGTTTTTCTGGTACTTAAAGGTCTGCAGCAGCCAGCGCAGGCGATCCGGCACGGTTGGCTGCTGCGACATGGCGCTGTCCTCGAACAGCTGACGGTCGCGGGTTTCATCGTAACCCATGATGATATGCAGCTCGTCCACCTGGCTACAGGCACGCTGGATAAGATAGATGTGCCCGGTATGCAGCGGGTAAAACTTGCCAAATACCACGCCGACGTTCTTTTGCATACGCGGGAATTCAAGCCCCAGAAAGCGGTGCAACGCTTCCAGCTTTTGTGCGCTGGGGCTTTTGATTTTGGCGTTCAGCAGTTGGCTCAGGTAGCCTTTGGTCATGCCGCTGGCATCCGCCACCTGCTGCAGCGTGCAGCCTTTCTGGCGGATTGCGGTCTTGATGTAGTCAAATGATGACATAAATTACGGTGCCTCCTGCAAAATCGAATACGTAATTATAAGTCGTCAAAGACATTTAACGCATCTGCGAGTTTCTTCACGCCAAAGACCTGCATCCCTTCCGGGATTTTTTTCGGCACGTTGGCGGCGGGCACAATGGCGCGGCGAAAGCCGTGCTTCGCCGCCTCGGAGATGCGCTCCTGGCCGCTTGGCACCGGGCGTATCTCCCCGGCCAGACCCACTTCACCAAACACCACCAGGTCCTGCGGCAGCGGTCTGTCACGCAGGCTGGAGACCATTGCCAGCAGCAGCGCCAGATCCGCACTGGTCTCAGTGACTTTGACCCCGCCGACCACGTTGACGAACACGTCCTGATCCGCCATCTGCAGGCCGCCGTGGCGGTGCAGTACGGCCAACAGGATCGCCAGGCGGTTTTGTTCCAGGCCAACGGCCACACGCCGTGGGTTACCCATCATTGAGTGATCCACCAGCGCCTGAATTTCCACGAGCAGCGGACGCGTCCCTTCCCAGAGCACCATCACCGAGCTACCGGAGGTCACTTCATCGCCCCGGCTGAGGAAGATGGCAGACGGGTTGCTGACTTCACGCAGCCCCTGCTCGGTCATGGCAAACACGCCCAACTCGTTCACCGCACCAAAACGGTTTTTGTGGCTGCGCAACGTACGGAAACGGGAATCGGCATCGCCGTCGAGCATGACGGAGCAGTCGATACAGTGCTCCAGCACTTTCGGCCCTGCCAGCGAGCCATCTTTCGTGACGTGGCCGACCATCACAATCGCCACACCGCGCGTTTTGGCAAAGCGCGTGAGATAGGCGGCGGTTTCACGCACCTGCGCCACGCTCCCCGGTGAAGACTGGATATCCGCCATGTGCATCACCTGAATGGAGTCGATAACCATCAGCTTCGGCTGCTCTTCTTCGGCAATCATGCAGATTTGCTCAATGCTGGTTTCCGAAAGCATGTTGAGGTTGCCGGTTGGCAGGCCAAGACGGTGCGCACGCATCGCCACCTGCTGCAGGGACTCTTCACCGGTGACGTACAGGGTTTTCATCTGTTCGGCGAGCTTGCAGAGCGTTTGCAACAGCAGTGTTGATTTACCCGCTCCCGGGTTACCGCCGATCAGGATCGCACTGCCCGGCACCACTCCCCCGCCGAGCACACGGTCAAACTCTTTGAAGCCGGTCGAGAAACGCGGCAGCTCTTCGAGGCTAATATCCGAGAGCTTTTGCACTTTCGCGACACCGGCGTTGCCGGCATAACCGCTCAGGCGTTCATTGCGGGCCACGCTCGGCGAAGCCGCCACACCACGCACTTCGGTGATGGTGTTCCAGGCATGACAGGCGCTACATTGCCCCTGCCAGCGCGGATAATCCGCACCACATTCATTACAGACAAATGCGCGTTTTGGAGCTTTCGCCACGGTTTACCTCGTTATTTCTGATTCACGCTGCCGGAGAGAATGCAGAACACCCCCATCAGGTCAGCATGACGGATGGTGACTTCCGTCTTTTCATTCACTTTAGGCTTGGCATGGTAGGCAATGCCAAGGCCTGCCGCTTTGATCATCGGCAGGTCGTTCGCGCCATCACCGATGGCAACGGTCTGGACGACAGGAATTTCATATTTTTCCGCCAGACGGGTCAGGGTATTGGCTTTGTACTGGGCATCCACGATATCGCCGATCACCTGGCCGGTCAGCTTGCCGTCCATGATTTCCAGCTCATTCGCCACCACGGTGGTCAGGCGCAACGTGTCGCGAAGGTAGTCGGCGAAGAAGGTGAACCCGCCCGAGGCGATAGCCACTTTCCAGCCCAGCGTTTCTAACTTCAGCACCAGCTGCGTCAGCCCCGGCATTAACGGCAGCTCATCACGCACCTGGCGCAGGATGTTCGCGTCCGCCCCTTTCAGGGTCGCTACGCGCTGTCTCAGACTGGCGGTGAAATCCAGCTCGCCGCGCATCGCGCGTTCGGTCACATCGGCCACCAGCTCGCCGCTGCCGGCAAGCCTGGCGATCTCGTCGATACACTCGATCTGGATGGCGGTGGAATCCATGTCCATCACCAGCAGACCCGGCGTTTTCAGGTGTGGAATTTTGCCGAGAGGCGCCACGTCCAGGCCGGCATCATGCGCCAGGCGGGTCGCGCGCTGCGTCAGGGAACCTGCCAGGCGGATGACCTGATAATCCTCTACGCACCAGGCCGCCACGATGACCATCGCTGCACCCAGTTTGGTTTGATATTGGGTCAGGCGTTGTTTGTCCAGGCCGCGTCCGTACAGCAGCCAGCCGCTACGGCCAGCGTGGTAATCCAGAGGCATCACCTCATCACCACTTAAAGAGAGCGGCAATCCTGGCCATAAAGAGACATCCGTAGGCAGGTCGCACCAGGTAATGTTCGGCATTGAAGCTCCTGTGAATTCGTTCGCGCCGGAAGGTTCCAGAGGGAAAATAACGCATGAGGCTACCTTGTAACCATCACTTCTGGCAACATTAAGCCGTAAATTTTCAGCAGGTGGAATATGGCTCGCGCAAAACTGAAATTCCGACTTCATCGTGCCGTGATTGTCCTGATATGTCTCGCACTCTTGGTCGCGCTGATGCAAGGGGCATCGTGGTTCAGCCAGAATCACCAGCGGCAACGTAACCCGCAGTTTGAGGAACTGGCGCGTACTCTGGTGCGTCAGGTCACGCTCAACATCGCCCCGGCGATGCGCACCGAAACGCCGGACGAGAAGCGCATAGGTCAGATATTACGCCAGTTAACCGAAAACAGCCGCATTCTTGATGCCGGTGTCTATGACGAACAGGGCGACTTGATCGCCCGTGCCGGTGAGCACGTTGACGTCCGTGACAGGCTGGCGCTGGACGGCAAAAAAGCCGGCGGCTATTTCAATCAGCAGATCGTCGAACCCGTGCAGGGGAAAAATGGTCCGCTCGGGTATTTGCGCCTGACGCTCGACACCCACACCCTGCCCACCGAAGCAAAACAGGTGGACAACACCACCAATATTTTGCGCCTGATGCTGCTGCTCTCGCTGGCCATCGGTGTGGTGCTGGCACGCACGCTGCTGCAGGGTAAACGCACCCGCTGGCAGCAATCGCCTTTCCTCCTGACCGCCAGTAAATCGGTGCCCGAAGAGGACGAGGGCGATAAGAAAGAATAGTGATAAAGTAGGCTTACGATTCGGAAAAGGAACTTTGCCATGACGACGTTACGCCTGCTTATCTCTGACTCTCACGATCCCTGGTTCAATCTCGCGGTAGAAGAGTGCATCTTCCGTCAGATGCCAGCCACTCAACGGGTGTTATTTTTATGGCGCAACGCCGATACGGTGGTGATTGGCCGTGCGCAGAATCCCTGGAAAGAGTGTAATACCCGGCGTATGGAAGAGGATAACGTCCGCCTGGCGCGACGCAGCAGCGGCGGCGGCGCGGTATTTCACGACCTCGGCAATACCTGCTTTACCTTTATGGCGGGCAAACCTGAATACGATAAAACCATTTCCACCGCGATTGTGCTTAACGCCCTGACATCGCTGGGCGTGACTGCCGAAGCGTCAGGCCGCAACGATCTGGTCGTCAAAACCCCCGACGGGGATCGCAAAGTCTCCGGCTCCGCCTACCGTGAAACCCTGGACCGGGGATTCCATCACGGTACATTGTTGCTGAATGCCGACCTCAGCCGTCTTGCGAATTACCTTAATCCCGATAAGAAAAAGCTGCAGGCCAAAGGTATCACCTCCGTGCGAGGCCGCGTCGCCAACCTGACCGAATTACTGCCGGGCATCACCCATGAACAGATCTGCGATGCCATCCGCGAAGCGTTTTTCGCTCACTACGGCGAGCGGGTCGAAGCCGAAGTGATCTCCCCGGATAACACACCTGACCTGCCAAACTTTGCGGAAACCTTTGCCCGTCAGAGCAGCTGGGAGTGGAACTTTGGTCAGGCGCCGGCCTTCTCGCACCTGCTGGACGAGCGCTTCACCTGGGGCGGCGTGGAGCTTCATTTTGACGTGGAAAAAGGCCACATTACCCGGGCGCAGGTCTTTACGGACAGCCTGAACCCTGCGCCGCTGGAGGCGCTGGCCAGCCGCTTACAGGGCTGCCTGTATCGGGCCGACACGGTGCAGCTGACATGTGAGGCATTACGTGGCGAGTTCCCCAATCAGGCAATCGAGCTGGGCGAGCTTTCAGCCTGGCTTTCGCAGGCCGTACGCTAAACCATGTTGCCCGGCGTGCTTCGCCGGGCGAGTGATGTAACCTGTTTACGCGATAACGTCTTATTCTTATTTTTTAAGCAGGCTTCAGGGATCCAGCCAGCCCCATCTCATTAAAAAATATTATATTATCGTCGGGAAGGGCATTGAATGCTTCCCGGCCTTACGAAAACCGCTAATAACTTTCAATAATAAATTGAACAATAAAAGCGGAAATATGCCCGTAAAAAGCGTGAAAATATTCACACCATCTATGCTTTTATATTTTCATTACTGCCCGTTTAGAAATTCTAAATACACCATTTAGAGCAGCCACAATATACTACCGCCCGTGGTTACACCCATATATAAAACCTATTGATTACATTACTAGTCGACAGCTCTATAATTTCTCTTCGTTAAGGAACAACAATGAAAAAAATTCTTCTTGTCGCGGCCATCGCTGCGGCAACGTCCATGACCGCAGCCCATGCGGCTAACACCGCCGTCATGAAAGTGCAAGGCAAACTGACCAACGCGTCATGTACTCCTACAATGAGCAACGGCGGTGCAGTAGATTATGGCAAAATATCAATGGGCTCACTGAGCGCGACTGAGGATAACCAGCTCGGCCAGCGTGATATCACCATGACAATTACCTGTAATTCTGCGACCAAAGTCGGCTGGACAATGTACGACAACCGCAAAGACAGTCTGGCTGACGGCCATTATATTGAAGTCGATGATTCTGCCGTTGATGGCAGCTCGACATTCAGCCCTCAGTACACAAGCGGTTTAGGTTTTACCAAAGAAGGCCAGAAGATTGGCGGATGGGCAGTGTATACCAACCTGCCATATGTCACGGTAGACGGCGCACCTGCTGATGCGATTACCGCGGGAGGCACTAATCTGACTAAATGGAATAAAAATACGACGGGTCGTCTTGTTCTGGATGACTACGAAACCATGTCCGTCGCCAAACCGGGTGAACTCGTGCCGATGGCCTTTACCGAAGCCGTATTCCCAATGAAAGTCTCCATGGCAATCAGGAATACCAACAGACTGAGCATTACCGAAGATACCGAACTGGATGGTCAGGCGACCATTACGCTAAAATACCTCTAATTAAATTATCGCTCAGGCGATAACGTATCTCTGACGGCGAATTTAATTCGCCGTTTTTTATTCCTTTATTCATACTGCATCCATCATATTATTCGCAAGATGTAAATACATACATGATTGTATTTACAGCCCTTAATTAAACTCACAACCGAGTGTAGAATTTCTCATTTCACAAATAACTCTGACCATTAATAGAATTCCCGCGCTTGTGAATCAATACGTTAATTACACGCACACAAGAAAATGTCCACTTTTTGGTTAAGGAATAACAGTGAAAAAACTTCTTCTCGCCACTCTGATTGCCGTGGCATCTCACGCTGCGCTCGCCGACTCTACCGTTGTGATGAAGGTGAAAGGCAAAATGAATAATGCGTCCTGTACGCCTGAATTAAGCAATGGCGGTTCAATCGATTTTGGCACCATCGCCCTGGATCAACTTTCTCCTACCCAGACGAATCAGATGGGTCAAAAGGACATGTCGTTAACCATTACCTGCCCTTCAGCGACCAAAGTGGCCTGGAGCATCGCGGACAATAAAGAAGATACCAATGCGGCAAATGACCTGACGTCCAGCCAGTTCTACATCCGCGATGCGGCGGATAACGGGGGTGATGCCTGGGGCGCTGGCACCACCTATGGCGTTGGCACCACGGCGGCGGGCGAAAAGATTGGGGCGTATGCCATCGCAACACGCGTGAATGAAGTTACCGCCAATGGTCTTCCGGCTCAGGCCATTTATGCCCCGGCGTACGTCAACAGCAATGGCGAATACATGTGGCGTAACCTGAGTACCGGTATTATTGCCAACGGTAACGCAGAAATTATGACGGCGACCACCCCAGGCAAATCTTCTCCGCTGGCGATTACCAACGTCGTCTTCCCGTTTAAAGTCTCGATGGCCATTGTGAATACCGATCGCCTGACCACGACCGATGAAGCTCAGCTGAGCGGCGAAACCACCATTACGCTGGTTTATCTCTGATACGTTAAGGTCATGTTTTCTTTTCTCCGGCGGGATATTCCGCCGTTTTAAAGCAGAATATAAATCCATTCATATCTGATTGTAATGACTTAATAAAATCTCAATGTGCTCGTTAGAAAATCTAATTATTGCATTCTGTGAATCATTAATAGAATCAGCGGCGCTTGTTATTTAACACGTGTATTCATGCAAGCACTTTGCAGACTAAAAATATCTTTTTTAGTCACTCTCTTTCAGGTTAAGGAATAACAATGAAAAAGCTTCTTCTTGCCACCGTGCTATCCATGGCGGCAACAGCCGTTTGCGCAGAACCGACCGCCATGCTCAAAGTACAGGGCTCACTGACCAGCGCAGGCTGCGTGCCGGAAATCAGCAACGGGGGTCTGGCCAACTTCGGTGAAATCGGTCTGGACTCCCTCTCCTCCAGCGTGCCATATCAGGCAGGTCATAAAGATGTCACCCTGACCATCAAGTGCCAGTCCGCCACACGCGTGGGCTGGACGCTTCACGACGATCGCGCGGACTCCAACGCCGGTGCCAGCCTGCCAGCCAACCAGTTCCACGTGGATAACGCTACCGCAAACGGTGGCCAGGCATCTGGCTCCAGCCAACTGAACGGCGTAGGTAAAACCAGCGCCGGCGAGAACATCGGTGCGTATGCCATTTCTACCTACCTGACCTCCGTTACCGCAGACGGTGCGGCGGTACAGCCTATCGCGGCTACCCTGTATACCGGCGGCACGATCAGCAGCAGAAGCTGGATGAACATGTGGACCAGCGGCATCCTCTCCAACGATGGCACCGACGTCATGACCGTTTCCAAAAGCGGCCAGCGTGCACCTTTAGCCTTCATGAGCGCGGCATTCCCGCTGAAGATTGCGCTGGCCGTAGCCCCAAGCGACAAGCTGACCCTGACCGACAAAACCGAGCTTGAAGGCCAGTCAACGATCACCCTGGTTTACCTCTAATCCAGCCCCCTGACGCAAAACTCTCCAGTTATATGGGGAGTTTTTTCCTGACCAGCGAATGAAACCCACTATGTCTACGATCCACACATCAACACGTTTGATCTGCTCACTGTGCCTCGCCCTTCCGGCTTCGCTTTTTGCCGCCGGAATGGTGCCTGAAACCACCCTGCTGCTGATTGACGAAGCGAACCACGGCGGCGTCATGAGCGTGAAAAACACCGACAGCATTCCCACCCTGCTTTACACCTCCATCCGGGATATCGGGGGCGACCAGGGGGTAAAACTCAACGTCACCCAACCGGTGGTGCGCCTCGAGCCAGGCCAGGAGCAACAGGTTCGCTTTATTCTTGAAACCGACAAACCGCTTAGCGTTGAACAGTACAAACGCGTGGTGTTCGAAGGTATTCCGCCCAAGAGCACGGATAAAAACGTGAAGGTCGGGATCAACCTGCGTCAGGATTTACCGGTCCTGATCCATCCCAAAGATCTGCCGGTGGTCACCGACGCCTGGAAATTACTGACCTGGTCAGTCACCGGGAAAGAGGTCAAGGTGCAGAATCCGTCCGCCTACGTGGTCCGTTTCTCCACCTCTGTCACCTTACTGCCTTCGCATACGGAAGGTCTGGTCAACAAGACGTTTATCCTGCCGGGAGAGACCATGACGGTGCAGACCGACCCCCCGGTTAACGGCACCGATAACGCCATTGAGTTCAATCCGGCCAGCCGCTACGGGATTGAAGTTGAGAGCTTTACCGCTTCCCTGACGCGCCAGTAAGACAGGGATGTTTTGGTGATTGAGTTCTCTTTGCGTAATCAGACGCTTCGCGCCGCCATACTGGGGGCTTTGACATTGCCCGCCCAGTCGGTATCGGCGGCCGGTATGGATTTTAATACCGATATTCTGGCGACCCGCGGTATCAGCACCAACCTCGCCCACTACTTCTCCCAGGCCCAGCGATACCTGCCGGGGCCGCATGCCGTGCAGGTAAAAATTAACGGCGTCGATAAAGGCACGCTTGCGATCCGCGTGGGAGAGGAAGGGCAACTGTGTCTGGATGATGACTTTACCCGTGCGGCAGGTCTTCTCCCGCTGAATATCGATGCAAAAGAGCCCTGCCATAATCTTCTGCAAGATTACCCGACGGCCACCGTCACGCTGCTACCCAACGCGGAGTCGCTTGAGATTTATGTTCCCGCAGAGGCGATGGACAATGGTTTCTATGCCGCGAAATACTACGCGCACGGCGGTGCGGCGGGTCTTATCAATTACAGTGCGTTCAGCAACTACAACGAGTACGGCAGCGGCGGCAACAGTACCTTTTCCCAGGGCAATATTGGCGCCGGTCTCAACGTGGCGAACTGGACACTGCGCAGCAACTTTATCCTGACCGACGATAACGGAACCCGCAGCACAGAGAATCTCTATACCTACGCGGAACACGTCTTCGAAGAACGGAAGCTTCGCATTCAGGCGGGGCAGATTAACGTCAACTCGGCGCTGTTCAGTGGCGCACAAATTAATGGCGTTCAGTTCCTGCCGGAAACGGGCCTGCAACCGAATATTCCGGCGACGACTATTTCCGGCATCGCCCGCACCAACCAGGCGCGCGTTGACGTTCGTCAGTCCGGGCAGGTTATCTACTCTTCGCTGGTGAATGCCGGTCCGTTTACTCTGACCGATGTCCCGGTGGTGCGTGGCAACGTGGATTTGGACATCAGCGTGGTCGAAACCGACGGTTCCACCACGACGTTTACGGTTCCTTCCTCCTCACTGAACGTGAGCGGGATGACGCGCACCGAAGGGCTCAGCGTCTCGTTGGGTAAAGTTCGCGATACCGGGGATGAACAGGGGTCGCCCTGGGTATTTAATTTTTCTGACGGAACCCGGTTTACGCCCCAGCTCACCGGCGTCACGGCGGGCGTGCTGGCAGAGCAGTATCAGGCCCTCGGGGCGATGCTGGAATGGTCGCCAGCCGAGTACTGGCTCCTTTCTCCCAGCGTTCAGATGAGCCGCGCGCAGTTCTACGGTCAACAAAATGGCCGCAAGATAGAATTGCAAAGTCACCTTTCCCTGCCCGAGCAGCTCACGCTTGGGGTCAGCGCATCAACCTACAGCACCGGCTACCGGGAGTTAAACGAGGCGATGGACGCTGAATCCCAACGCTATCAAAGCGCCTGGAATACCAGCCTCAACTGGAACAATGCATGGGTTGGCTCGCTTTCATTCCAGTACAGCGAGAATGCCGGCGATGAAGAGAGCAGTAGCTCCCGCTACCTGATGGTCTCCTGGGGCAAGAGTCTGGGGCACACGTCGCTCTCAGTGAACTGGCAGCACGCCCTCAGCAGCAGTGAGACGGAGAAGGGCGGCACAAGTGATGGCGACCTGCTCTATCTTAATCTGGTCATTCCGTTTGGCACTGAGCGCATCAGTACCTATATGCGCAGCCAGGGTGAAAAACAAAACCTCGGTATTCAGGACAGCGGATCGTGGGGTCAAAACACCAATTACAACCTCTCGGTCGATCGCGACAATCAGGACAAGACCCAGTCGTTTAACGGCAATGTCAGCACCAACCTGCACTACACACAGCTGGGCATGGCCGCAGGGCTGAACGACGGGAATCAGCATAATTACAGCACCTCCCTCAGCGGCGGCATCGCCCTGCATGGTCATGGCATTACGTTTGCACCCTACCCGATTAAAGACACCTTTGGCATTGCGCGATTAAGCGAACCGGAAAGCGGTATTCAAATCACCACGCCCGATGGAACCGTCTGGACCGATGCGTGGGGACAAGCCGTGGTGCCGGGTCTGCGCGAGTGGCAAACCTCTCAGATTGTCATTGATGCCAGCTCCCTGCCACAGGGAATGGATTTATCGAACGGGATACAGACCGTTTCCGCAGCTTACGGCTCATTCGCGCAGGTGGATTTCCACGTGCTGAACACGCGTCGTCTAATGCTGAGCGTGAAACGCCCTGACGGGTCATGGCTCGCCAGAGGGCTTAGCGTGGTGGATAAAGACAGCCGTTATATCGTGAGCGTAATGGATAACGGCAGCGTGTTTATTCCCGACGCCACGGATGCGCCCGCCCTGTATGTGGTGGACGACAACATGGCAAAAATTTGCCACATCACGTATTCGCTCAGCGAAGACAAAAATACCGAGACCTATTACGAAAAAGCAGAAGGAATGTGCCAGTGAAAACCTGTTATTCCCTTTTATTCGCGGCGTTTGCCAGCATGATTTTGCTCTTCTCCGCACGCGCGTCCAGTGAAGAGTGTCAGGTTACGTTTTCGCAGCCTGTTGTCTCGTTTGGACAACTCAAACCGTCGGATATCGCCGCCTCGCAGAAGAACTGGAACCGAATGCCGGCCAAAGAAATTACGGCCAACGTCTTCTGCCCGGAGCCGAGAGTGATGGCGCTGTTTCTGCAGTCCACTGCCGGCGTCAACGGGGGGGTTCTCTTTGGTCAGGACGGGCGACTGGCCATTCTTGCCGACAATATGGTAGTTGACGGGCATGCCTGCACGCTGGCGAAAACGACGGACCGTATCGGTTTTACGCCCTCCTCAAGCCCGACGCAACGCGCGTTTATCAAAAATAATGAAGGTCTCGTTGCCCGGCAAAATGCCGTGCCGGTGCGGGGTAAACACATGAGCTTCACCCTTAAGATTATTCCCGTCATTAATAACAGCCAGCTTCGTCATGTTGCTGACAATACCCTTCTTGAGAGCAATATGGCCTGGGAATTATTAACACAGGAATAACCCCATTCACGCGTCAGGCACCTGCCTGCGTGAAGCGTAGAAAAGCACTACCGTTACAAATACTGACGGGTTAATACCCCGCAATGTCATGCTTTTTATTTATGTTAAGGATTAACAATGAAAAAATGTTTACTCGTTGTCGCGCTGGCCCTGGCGGCCACATCCGCACACGCGGGCGATACCGCCGTGCTGAAAGTCAAAGCCTCGCTTGCCGGTGCCTCGTGTGTACCGGAGCTGAGCAATAATGGCGTGATCGATTTTGGCAGGATTCATATTGGCGATTTGTCGCAAACCCAGGCTACGCAGCTGGGCGAAAAAGGGGTGATGCTGACGATCAACTGCCCAACGCCAACAAAGGTGGGCTGGAGCATTGCGGATAACCGTACCGATTCCAACGCCAGCACGGGCAGCAGCAGTAACCTGAAGGTGAAAAACGCCAATGCTAACGGCGGTGAACTTCGCGGTGCGATGAGCACCTTTGGGCTGGGCAAAACGCACGATGGTAAAAACATCGGCGCGTACTCCATTTACACCACGCCAGGCGATGTGACGGCGAACGGCAATAACGCTGAGCCTATCCGTACGGCCGTGACCGCGGGAGCGGGCGTGAGCCGCTGGCAGAAAGCCAACGGTGGTACCATCGCCAATAAAGATTTGGGTCTGATGAGCGTTGCACCGGCGGGCAAAAACGACCCGATGGCGGTCACCAGCGTCTCTTTCCCGCTGAACGTGTCGCTGGCGGTCGAGAATCTGAAGAATCTGTCTTTAACAGAAGATACGGAGTTTGACGGTCAGGCGACCATCAGCGTGGTGTATTTGTAACCGGGAAGAGCATGCCGGGCAGCGAACGCCGCCCGGCAGTACAACATTACTCTTTGTCGCCCAGCAGAACGGATTCCAGCGCGATTTTGATCATGTCGTTGAAGGTGGTCTGACGCTCAGCAGCGGTCGTCTGCTCGTGCGTACGGATATGGTCAGACACGGTGCAGATGGTCAGTGCTTTCGCGCCAAACTCAGCCGCGACACCGTAGATCCCAGCCGCTTCCATTTCCACACCCAGGATGCCGTACTTTTCCATCACGTCGAACATCTCGCCGCCGTCTGGTGCATAGAACAGGTCAGCAGAGAACAGGTTACCCACGCGTGCGTCTACGCCCAGCGCTTTTGCGGCGTCAACCGCGTTACGCACCATGCCGAAGTCAGCGATGGCGGCAAAGTCATGGTCTTTGAAACGCATACGGTTAACTTTAGAGTCCGTGCACGCGCCCATGCCGATAACCACATCACGCAGCTTAACGTCCATACGTACTGCACCGCAGGAGCCTACGCGAATGATTTTCTTCACGCCAAAATCGGTGATCAGCTCTTTAGTGTAGATAGAGCAGGATGGGATACCCATACCGTGACCCATCACGGAGATTTTGCGGCCTTTGTACGTACCGGTGAAGCCCAGCATGCCGCGAACGTTGTTCACTTCACGCACGTCTTCGAGGAAAGTTTCTGCAATGTGCTTCGCGCGCAGCGGGTCGCCCGGCATCAATACGACGTCAGCGAAATCACCCATTTCGGCATTAATGTGAGGAGTTGCCATCTTCAGTTCCTTTTATCGTGTTTTTGCCGGGTGGCGGCGGCGCCTGCCCGGCCTGCATGGTGTTCTCCCTCTCCCGAAGGGAGAGGGGATACGCCCGGATGTGTTTAGAACATGGCCTTGCCATATTCCATGTCGGACGTACCAAAGTATTTCGCAATAGTCTGACCGATATCGGCGAAGGTTTCACGGTGGCCCAGTGAGCCAGGTTTCACTTTCGGGCCGTACACCAGCACAGGAATGTGCTCGCGTGTGTGGTCGGTACCGGTCCAGGTTGGGTCGCAGCCGTGGTCGGCGGTCAGGATCAGAATGTCATCTTCACCCACCAGCTCCATCAGCTCCGGCAGACGGCGGTCAAACAGTTCCAGTCCCGCGGCATAACCGGCCACGTCACGACGGTGGCCCCAGGAGGAGTCGAAGTCCACGAAGTTGGTGAAGACGATAGTCTTGTCACCCGCTTCTTTCATCTCTTTGATGGTGGCGTCAAACAGCGAATCCAGACCGGTGGCTTTCACTTTTTTGGTGATACCGCAGTTGGCATAGATGTCTGCAATTTTCCCCACGGACACCACGTGGCCGTCTTTCTCGTCAACCAGCTTCTGCAGTACGGTCGGTGCCGGTGGCTCAACGGCCAGGTCATGACGGTTACCGGTGCGCTGGAAGTTACCCGCTTTATCACCGATAAACGGACGTGCAATCACGCGACCGATGTTATAGCCGCCTTCGGTCAGCTCTTCACGTGCGATTTCGCACAGCTCGTAAAGCTTATCCAGGCCAAAGGTCTCTTCGTGGCAGGCAATCTGGAACACGGAGTCGGCAGAGGTGTAGAAAATCGGCTTGCCGGTTTTCATGTGCTCTTCACCGAGTTCGTCCAGAATCACGGTACCGGAAGAGTGGCAGTTACCGAGGTAGCCCGGCAGATTGGCACGCTTAACCAGCTTGTCCAGCAGCTCCTGCGGGAAGCTGTTCTCGTGATCGGAGAAGTAGCCCCAGTCGAAGAGAACCGGCACGCCAGCGATTTCCCAGTGGCCAGACGGGGTATCTTTACCGGAAGAGAGCTCGTGCGCCCAGGCGTACGCGCCTACCACTTCCGCATTGCCGTCCATACCGGCTGCAATTTTACCGGTAGAACCTTCATGGGCTTTCACCAGACCCAGACGGGTCAGGTTTGGCAGAGTCAGAGGGCCTTTACGACCGTTGTCCGCTTCGCCTTTCGCACAGGCTTCAGCGATGTGACCCATGGTATCGGAACCCACGTCACCAAAACGTTCTGCATCTTCGGTTGCGCCGATGCCGAATGAGTCCAGCACCATAATAAATGCACGTTTCATAATTGTTCTCCGTACGTAGTGCTTCAAAAATTATCGATCAGATCAGTATACCGCTATTCGGTGATACGGCGATAGACAGTCGGTGTGCTTTGCGGTGCTTTATCATCAAGCGTAATGGCCGCTTTCACCGCCTTCGCCGCTTCCTGCCAGCTGGCTTCATCTTTCGCGTGGATCACGGCCAGCGGACGTTGACCATCAACGCTGTCACCCAGACGCGCCATATCGGTAAAGCCGACGCTGTAATCAATGGTGTCCGAGGCCTGACGACGACCGCCGCCCATCGACACGACCGCCATGCCGAGCGCGCGCGTATCCATCGCCGAGACAAAGCCTTCGGTATCGGCGTAGACCGCTTTGCTGAGCGTCGCCGTTGGCAGGTATTTCGCGTAGTGTTCCACGAAGTCGGTCGGGCCTTTCTGCGCCGCTACCATGCGGCCGAAGATCTCTGCCGCTTTGCCGTTATCCAGCACCGCCTGAAGTTTGGCGCGTGCATCGGCATCATCGCTGGCGAGCTTGCCGGAGATCAGCATCTCCACGCACAGGGCCATGGTGACATCGAGCAGACGCGGGTTCCGGTATTCACCGGTGAGGAACTGCACGGCTTCACGCACTTCCACGGCGTTGCCTGCGCTGGACGCCAGCACCTGGTTCATGTCCGTCAGCAGGGCGGTAGTACGCACGCCCGCTCCGTTGGAGACGCCCACAATGGCTTCTGCCAGCGCCGCGGAAAGTTCATAGGTCGGCATAAAGGCGCCGCTGCCCACTTTCACATCCATGACCAGCGCATCCAGGCCTTCCGCCAGTTTCTTGGCGAGGATAGAGGCGGTAATCAGGGGAATAGAGTCAACGGTCGCGGTGATATCGCGGGTCGCGTAGAAGCGCTTGTCGGCAGGAGCAAGAGAGCTGGTCTGGCCGATAATCGCCACACCAACGTCTTTAATAATGTCGCGGAAGCGATTGTCATCCGGGAAGATATCGAAGCCCGGGATGGCTTCCAGTTTGTCGAGCGTACCGCCGGTATGTCCCAGGCCACGCCCGGAGATCATGGGGATATAACCACCACAGGCCGCCACCATTGGGCCCAGCATCAATGACGTCACGTCACCTACACCGCCGGTTGAGTGTTTATCCACAATCGGGCCGTTGAGGTTCAGGCTTTTCCAGTCCAGAACGGTTCCTGAATCTCGCATCGCCATGGTCAGCGATACACGCTCAGGCATCGACATATCGTGGAAGAAAATGGTCATCGCCAGAGCAGCAATCTGCCCTTCAGAGATGGTGTTATCACGAATGCCATTGATAAAGAAGCGGATCTCTTCGTCGCTTAATGCATGACCATCACGTTTTTTACGAATAATTTCTTGTGCGAGAAACACGGTACCCCCCGAGAAAACAGGTTAAATGCGGCGGATGGCCCGCCGCAGGATAAAAATCAGTAGCTGCTTGCGCTCTTACCGTCGCCGTGACCCAGCGCTTTCAGCAGGCTCGCCAGCAGGCTGGATGCACCAAAGCGATAGTGACGGGAATCCGCCCACGCCGGGCCGAACAGTTCGTCGGCAATCGCCAGGAACTGCTGCGCATCTTCAGCCGTGCGCACGCCGCCCGCAGGTTTGAAGCCTACGGTTTTTTCCACGCCCATATCACGGATCACTTCCATCATGATGCGCGCGCTTTCCGGCGTTGCGTTCACCGGCACTTTACCGGTAGAGGTTTTGATGAAATCCGCACCCGCGTTGATGGAGATTTCAGACGCTTTACGGATCAGCGCTTCTTCTTTCAGCTCACCGGTTTCGATGATCACTTTCAGCAGCACGTTTGCCGCAGCACAAGCGTCTTTACACGCTTTCACCAGGTCAAAACCAACCTGCTCGTTACCGGCGATCAGCGCACGGTACGGGAATACCACGTCCACTTCGTCAGCACCGTACGCGATGGCCGCGCGGGTTTCAGCCAGCGCAATCTCGATGTCGTCATTGCCGTGCGGGAAGTTAGTCACGGTTGCAATGCGTACATCCGGCGTGCCCTGCTCTTTCAGCGTCTTACGGGCAATGGGGATAAAGCGCGGGTAGATACAGACGGCTGCAGTGTTCCCGACGGGCGTTTTCGCCTGATGGCACAGGGCGATGACTTTCTCATTGGTGTCGTCATCATTCAGGGTGGTCAGGTCCATCAGTTTCAACGCGCGCAGGCTGCTTGCAGTTAAATCGGTCATAACATTCTCCAACGGCATCGCCGTATAAATTTCACCTTGCGGTCTGTGACTATTCTAACATCCAGCCGCACTTACACTTCGACATTCATCACAGTTAATGAAAACTGCGTACAAATTTGCATTACTGTAATGAGATGAACTTCAAATTTTACTGCTGTCGCTGCTGATTAAAGCAGCGATACCCGGTGTGGGATCAAAAGTCCCCCCGGGATGACTTCCTACAATTCGGTCATCATCCGCAGAACCATAAAGGAAGCGAATATGTCCCACGCCAGCCCTCACGCACTGCAACAACGTTGCCAGCAAATTGTGACAAGCCCGGTATTGACCCCCGAGCAAAAACGTCATTTTCTGGCGCTGGAGGCGGAGAACCATCTTCCCTACCCCGCGCTGCCTCAGGCCGCTCGCACCGCGCTGGAAGAGGGATTTATCTGCGACATGTTCGAAGGCCATGCGCCTTATAAACCGCGCTATGTTCTGCCTGATTACGCCAGATTCCTCGCCAACGGCTCGGCATGGCTGGAACTGGAAGGGGCAAAGGATCTGGATGACGCGCTCTCACTGCTGACCATCCTGTACCACCATGTTCCTTCTGTCACATCGATGCCGGTCTTCCTCGGCCATCTTGATGCATTACTGCAACCGTATGTTAGGATTCTAACACAAGAAGAAATCGATAGCCGAATAAAACGTTTCTGGCGCTATCTCGACAGAACGCTTCCGGATGCGTTTATGCATGCCAATATTGGCCCGGCGGACACGCCCGTTACCCGCGCGATTTTACGCGCTGATGCAGAGCTGAAGCAGGTCGCACCGAATCTGACCTTTATTTATGATCCCGATATCACGCCAGATTCGCTGCTGCTCAGGGTGGCCGAAAATCTCTGTGAATGCAGCAAACCCCATATTTCTAACGGCCCAGTGAATGATAAAATTTTCACAAAAGGCCGTTATGGCATCGTGAGTTGTTACAACTCCCTGCCGCTGGCAGGCGGCGGCAGCACGCTGGTGCGCCTGAACCTGAAGGCCATTGCCGAACACAGCGACTCGCCCGAAGACTTTTTTACCCGCACGTTGCCCCACTACTGCCAGCAGCAACTGGCCGTCATCAATGCCCGCTGCGAGTTTCTGTATCAAAAATCCGGCTTCTTTGAGAATAGCTTCCTCGTCAAAGAGGGGCTGATTGATCCCGACCGCTTTGTGCCGATGTTCGGCATGTACGGCCTGGCCGAAGCGGTGAACGTGCTGTGTGAGAAAGCGGGTTCACCGGGCCGTTACGGTAAAGACGACCAGGCCAACGCGCTGGGGTATCGGATCAGCGAACAGCTCGCGGCGTTTGTTGAAAGCACACCGGTAAAATACGGCTGGAAACAGCGTGCGATGATGCATGCCCAGTCCGGAATAAGCTCTGATATCGGTACGACGCCGGGCGCGCGGTTGCCTTACGGGGAGGAGCCGGACCCGATTAGCCACCTGCTGAGCGTGGCGCCACACCACAAGCACTATCACGCCGGGATTAGCGACATCCTGACGCTGGACGAGACGGTAAAACGCAACCCACAGGCCGTGGTACAACTGTGTCTGGGTGCGTTCAATGCCGGAATGCGGGAGTTCACCGCCAACGTGGCCGGTAACGATCTGGTACGCGTGACCGGATATATGGTGCGGTTGTCCGACCTGGAGAAATACCGTGAAGCAGGGTCACGCACTAACACCACCTGGCTTGGAGAAGAAGCCGCCCGACACACCCGCATCCTGGAGCGCCAGCCACGCGTGATAAGCCATGAACAGCAGATGCGCTTTAGTTAGTCAGGTGATCCCCTTCTCCTGCGTGGACGGGCCGGGCAGCCGCCTGGCTCTGTTTCTCCAGGGCTGCAACCTGCGCTGCAAAACCTGCCACAATCCGTGGACCATCGGACGCTGCAACGACTGCGGCGACTGCGTACCCCACTGTCCGCACGATGCACTGAACATACAGGCCGGGCGGGTCTGGTGGCAGGAGAGTCAGTGTCAGCAGTGTGATACCTGCCTGCAGTTGTGCCAGCAGCAGGCAACGCCAATGGCGCACCGTTTTAGCGTCGACGAGATCCTCACTCAGCTCTCTAAATCCGCACCCTTTATTGAAGGTATTACCGTGAGCGGCGGTGAAGCGACAACGCAGCTACCGTTCCTGGTGGCGCTCTTCACGGCGATCAAAACCGATCCCGCCCTGCAACACCTGACGTGCCTGGTGGACAGCAACGGTCTGTTAGGGGAAACCGGCTGGCAAAAACTGCTGCCGGTATTCGACGGGGCAATGGTGGATTTGAAGGCCTGGGGGAACGAACACCATCGCTTCCTGACCGGACGCGAAAATCCGCAGATTAAGTACAGTATCCGCTGGCTGGCACACCACCAGCGGCTGGCGGAACTGCGATTACTGGTGATCCCGGAGCAGTGTGATTATCTGGAGCATCTCAAAGCGCTGACGGCGTTTATCCACGCGTTGGGCAATGTCCCGGTACGCATTAACGCCTTTCATGCTCACGGCGTTTACGGTGAAGCGGCGTCCTGGCGCAGCGCCACGCCAGAAGATATTGAGCCGCTGGCGCGGGCGCTGGAACAACAGCAGATCGTGGTGATCCGACCGGCGCTTTATCTATAACGTAATACCAAATACCGCGCGGGTATTCTCCAGCAGGGCATGCGCAATCACCTCTTCCGGCTCCTCGCGCAGCTCACAGAGCGTGTCAAAGACCCGAGCGGCCTGCTCCGGGCGATTTGGCTGCCCCTGAAAACCGCTGAGCGGCATATCCGGCGCGTCGGTTTCCAGTAATAATGCTTCGAGCGGCAGCTGCGCCATCACATCGCGGGTTTTACTGGCGCGTGGATAGGTGATGGTACCCCCGACGCCAATTTTATAGCCCAGCGCAATAAAGCGCTGCGCCTGCTGCAGGCTCCCTGAAAAACCGTGCACAACGCCCCTTCGCGGAAGATCGATACGCTTCAGATGCATTGCCAGTTTGTCATGGGTTCGACGGGAGTGAAGGATCACCGGCAGATCGTGGCGCTTCGCCAGACGCAGCTGCGCATCAAGGATCGTCTGCTGGCGCGCAAACTGCGGATCGTCGCGATAGAGATCGAGGCCGATCTCACCGATGGCGACAAGTTTGTCGCCAGCCGTCTGCACAATGGCGTCCAGCGCGTCGATATGCTCATCAAGATGGTGTTCAATCACAATGGGATGCAGGCCGAGCGCGGCATACAGCGCCTGGTGCCGCCTTGAGAGATCCAGTACTCGCTCAAAGTATGCCGCTTCAACCGCCGGCACAATTATCGCCTCTACGCCGGCTTGTGCAGCTCGCGTGATGCTTTGCTCTTCATCCCCCGTAAACGGTGGAAAATCAAAATGACAGTGGGTATCGATAAACCGGTACGTCACGCCAGATCCTCATTATCTAACAATGCGTCATTCGCCTGCGGAGCATCCACCAGCGGCATCGCCAGCGCATCATTCGCCACCACCGCTGGTGGGGTAATAATGGCTTTATGACGATGTATAGGCGGTTGTTCAGCCAGCAGTTTGCCTATTGTCGCCAGGAAGTAACGCCCGCACAGACGCCCCGTTTTGTAATCGGTACGCAGCGCAGGAACGCGGCTGCCCAGCGCCATGCTCACCAGCGGTTTAGGCGGGTAAATTTCAAATATACGCAGCTTACCCGGCGGTTTTTCAATAAAGCGCTGCATAGCGCCGTAGGTCGTTTCATGCTGCTTCGCGATGTTGACCAGGTGTTGCAGGCTGCTGTCGCCTAACCAGCGCTCCATGCGTTTAAACCATTGCGGGGTATAGTACATTTGCGACGGTACGGTGCGGATCACCACAATGGTGTTTGCCCCGCGTCGCGCAGCTTCCTGTACCGGCACCGCGTCACTGATGCCGCCGTCCAGATAGCTGATGCCGTCCAGCAGCGCGCCGGAACGATAGAAACCGGGAATGGCGCTGGAGGCGCGAATGATATCCAGCCAGTTCTCTTTTTGAGGAGAGAAATACCCCGGCGTGTAGTCATCACCACGGCTGGCGCACATCCAGAACTCTTTTCCGCTGTCGAACAGGCGCGCCGCCGTATCCATTGCCAGCGGCATCTGGCTTGAGGTCGAATCCAGCAGCCAGTCGAGGTCAATCAGGTTCCCGCCACGCACAAAGCGCACCGGGTTGAAAAATTCTTTCGCCGTGGTGTAGCGCATGATCACTTTTCGCGCGTAGCCGGGCTGGTTACAGACATAAGCAGAGAGGTTTTGCGCCCCGGCAGAGGTCCCGAAGTACAGGTCAAACGGGTTGAATTGCGCGCGCATAAACTCGTCCAGCACACCGGCCGTAAAAATGCCGCGCTGTCCGCCACCTTCACACACCAGCGCAAGCGGGCCTGCGCGAAACGGCTTTAACGCCAGCGGCGCAATATTGCCGAGCGTAACGGGAATTCGTTGCCCCACCTCTGCTTTCCTGTTTTCATTTTTCTGTTATGACACAGTAGCGCACCCGACCAGCGACTGAAACAAGAAAAAGCCAGTCACGAGGACTGGCTTTTTTTTGTTGAAGGAATATTGCGTTTGCTACGGACGTCGACGACCCGTAAACAGGCTGACCAGGAACAGAATAATACCCACGACGAAGACAATTTTTGCTGCCCATGCCGCTGTACCTGCCAGACCACCAAAGCCCAATGCGGCGGCAATTAACGCGATAACCAGAAATATAATGCCCCAACGAAACATAAGCTTCTCCTTTACCATAGTTAATGTCGGCCGCTAAATGTGAGCGCGCTCAGGTCACTCACCGGCGATTTTCCAGAGTCATTTTTATTTCGCCCGCTGACGTTAGCCAGACGGGCGAATGGTGCAGATTTACTTCGTTTTCAGATCGTTTTTAACGCTTTTAACACCATCGATCGCTTTCGCGATGGACTCGGCGCGCTCACTTTGCGCCTGAGAATCGACCGTACCGGAAAGCTGAACCACGCCATCGGTGGTTTCCACTTTCACTTTACGAGATGGCACGATGTCATCTGCTAAAAGTTTAGCTTTGATTTCGCTGGTGGTGGCTGCATCTCCGGCATACCCTTTCACCGACGCGTTTTTGCTGTCCCGAACGTGCAGTTTGTCGCTCACGGACGCTACACCTTCAACACCCTTCGCCACTTTTACCGCCTGTTCGGCCTGGGCCTGGCTTTCTACAAAACCACTCAGGGTGACAACTTTCTTGTCAGTTTTAACGGAAATATCGGTGCTCTTGATAGCTTCATCATCCACCAGTGCGGCTTTCACTTTTGCTGTGATTGAGCTGTCATCCATGAAATTACCGACTTTATTCATAGAGCTATCGATTTTTTGCCCTGCGGTATCGGCGGTGGACTGCGCTTTATCCATAGTGCTGGTTTCAGCCAGAGCAGAACCACTTACCAGGATGCTACCCAGTGTCACAGCCAGCAGAGTTTTAGAAATCTTCAGTCTTGTCATATTCATCGATGTATTCCTGTGTATACCCGTCATTCGGGCGACATACTTCCCTAATTGCTAGTTTTATATATTGCGAATGAACACACGGGCAAAATGGAGAACCCAAAGTCATGCATTGAACAGTTAATTCATCCACGCCCGGTGTTAAACACTGAGTTAAATATAGATCACTCTCACAGTGCCGCTTTCATATTTGGGTAAAAAACGAGCAAAAGACGCGAAATAATGTTGAATTAAGAACATTCCGCAAGAGATTAATAAGACAGGAAATAAAGAAGAGCACGGCGATTGCCGTGCTCTGAGAGGGGATCAGTGTTCGCGCGTTTTGCGGAACTGGACATCAGGATAACGTTCCTGCGTCAGGTTAAGATTGACCATGGTTGGAGCGATATACGTCAGGTTATCACCACCATCCAGCGCCAGCTGCACTTCGTTCTTACGTTTAAATTCTTCGAATTTCTTCACGTCAGAACACTCTACCCAGCGCGCGGTCGCCACGTTAACCGATTCATAGATCGCTTCCACGTTGTACTCACTCTTCAGACGCGCAACGACCACGTCGAACTGCAGCACACCGACAGCGCCCACGATCAGATCGTTGTTAGCGATAGGGCGGAACACCTGGACAGCGCCCTCTTCGGAAAGCTGAACCAGCCCTTTCAGCAGCTGTTTCTGCTTCAGCGGATCGCGCAGGCGAATACGACGGAACAGTTCCGGTGCGAAGTTCGGAATACCGGTGAACTTCATCATTTCACCCTGGGTGAAGGTATCGCCGATCTGAATCGTACCGTGGTTGTGCAGACCGATGATGTCGCCCGGATAGGCTTCTTCAACGTGCGAACGGTCGCCCGCCATAAAGGTCAGCGCGTCGGAGATCACCACATCTTTACCGATACGTACCTGACGCAGCTTCATGCCCTTTTCATACTTACCGGACACCACGCGCATAAAGGCGACGCGGTCACGGTGTTTCGGGTCCATGTTAGCCTGAATTTTAAAGACGAAACCGGTGAACTTCTCTTCTTTCGCTTCCACTTCACGGGTGTCAGTTTTACGTGACATCGGTTGTGGCGCCCACTCCACCAGGCCGTCAAGCATATGGTCAACGCCGAAGTTACCCAGCGCGGTACCAAAGAAGACCGGGGTGATTTCACCGCTCAGGAACAGCTCTCTGTCGAATTCGTGAGATGCACCTTGAACCAGCTCCAGCTCGTCACGCAGCTGCGCGGCCAGCTCTTCACCCACAGCCGCATCCAGCTCCGGGTTATCCAGACCTTTTACGATACGGACTTCCTGAATGGTATGGCCTTTGCCGGTCTGGTAAAGATAGGTTTCGTCTTTATAAAGGTGATAGACACCCTTGAACAGCTTGCCGCAGCCAATGGGCCAGGTGATAGGCGCACAGGCAATTTTCAGCTCGTTTTCCACTTCATCCATCAGCTCCATCGGGTCGCGGATGTCACGGTCGAGTTTGTTCATAAAGGTGAGGATCGGCGTATCGCGCAGACGGGTAACTTCCATCAGCTTACGGGTACGATCTTCTACCCCTTTCGCGGCGTCGATGACCATCAGACAGCAGTCCACCGCCGTCAGCGTACGGTAGGTATCTTCCGAGAAGTCTTCGTGCCCTGGGGTATCCAGCAGGTTGACCAGGCAATCATGATACGGGAACTGCATCACGGAGGTGGTAATGGAAATACCACGCTGCTTTTCCATCTCCATCCAGTCAGATTTTGCATGCTGGTTGGAACCACGGCCTTTTACGGTACCCGCAGTCTGAATCGCCTGTCCGAACAGTAACACCTTCTCGGTGATGGTCGTTTTACCGGCATCCGGGTGAGAGATAATGGCAAAAGTACGGCGCCTGGCCACCTCTTGCAGATAAGGAGACAACGTCATAATGAAATCTTCTATATAAGCGCGGCGTCAGGCCGCGCATCATGGGATACGAAAAATGCGGCTATTTTACCCATCAATGGGGGGCAGGCAATCATTGTTTACACAGGAGCTGCTCCAGTTCGTTCAATGACGTGACGGTCCAGGTCGGCTGGATACCTTCTGGCAACGTGCGACCGTGTGCATTCAGCCAGACGGTCGACAGGCCGGCGTTCATCCCGCCACGAATATCCGACTCCGCGGTGTCCCCGACCATCAGCACACGTTCACGATCGGGATTGCCCGCTTGTTCCAGCGCATAATCAAAAATACGCGGATCCGGCTTAGGTACGCCCACCTCTTCAGAGATCACCAGCGCGTCAAAATGATCGCGCAGGCCCGTACGCTCAAGGCGGATCTGCTGCAGGGCGGTAAAACCGTTGGTAATAATGCCCAGCTTCGCCTTGCCCTTCAGGGCGTCCAGCAGGGAAACCGCGCCCGGCAACGGCGCACAGATATCCGCCATGGCATTAAGGAAGGCATCGTTAAGCGCACCCGGGCTAACGTTTAACCGCTCGGCCCAGACATCAAAGCGCTGGTGCTGCAGCTGTAACGCGGTGATGGCACCGTTCTGGTAATCCACCCACAGCGGTTTGTTTACCGCCTGATAGTCCTGAAAGTCTTCAGCGGTGAAGGTAACGCTATAATCGAGAAACATCCGCTGTAGGCCGCCAAACGAGTCAAACGTAAACAGCGTTTCGTCGGCATCAAAGAAAATCCAGTCCCATTTCATCGTTACAACCTTATTTTAGTTATCCAAGCGGCAGAGCCATTATGATGGCGTCTTCACGTCCCTCTGCGGTGGGGTAGTAGTTACGGCGGATAGTCGCCTCGTTAAAGCCTAAGCTTTCATAGAGTGCGATGGCGGCGACATTCGACGCGCGCACCTCCAGCCACAGGGTGAAAACGTCACGGGTTTCGAGCTCGCGAAAGAGATGCTCAAGCAGTTCTCTTCCCAGCCCCCGGCGCTGATACGCGGGATCAACCGCGATATTAAACAGCGTCGCTTCGTCCAGAACGACCTGCGTGATGGCAAAAGCGGCCATCGTGCCGTCGACGTCCAGACGGTAATTCAGATACCGCTCGCCCTGATTGCTGGCGAGGGTTTTTTCGCTCCATGGAAAAGCATGGGCGCGCGTTTCAATCGCGTACGCCGCGGTCAGATCAGGCGTCGTGAGGGAAGAAATCGTGTTCATATTCGCAGATTTGTTGCCATAGCGCGCTGCGCGCTTTTGGGTTGGCTTTCAGTTCGTCCAGCGCTGGCGAGCAGATCTGGCTCCCTTCCAGGGAGACCTCATCGATGTCTCCCATACGCCAGCTGTTGCAGCGGCTGTCGGATGGCAGCATGGTGACCCTGTCTGGCGTAAGCTGTAAAACCTGTTCAGTGGTCAGCTTCAGGCTACGAAGGACATCACCAATAAGAGGTTCATTCAGGGCAGGCAGTTGCTCCGCCACCATCACCAGCCGGACGTGCGCAGGGATGGAGATGGCGATTTCGCCCTGCAACGCCGTCGGGCGACGCAAAGCCCACTGGGTGATGCCCAGTTGCTGCAACTGCCAGTCTCGTCGGGATGTCATAGGGAAAACTCCTGTCTCTCAGGCGCGCAAATATAGCAAATGTGTCGAAACTGCGCCATCTACCTACTATAATCCCCGCCTGAGTTAATTGAGGAACAATTCATGTCTGCATTTACCCCGGCAAGTGAAGTCTTGCTGCGTCACAGTGATGATTTCGAAGAAAGCCGTATTCTGTTTGCCGGAGATATGCAGGATGACCTGCCCGCACGTTTCGACTGTGCTGAAAGCCGTGCCCACACCCAATACTACCACCACTGGCAGGTACTGAGCCGCCAGATGGACGACCGCGCGCGCTTTAGCCTGGTCGCTGAACAGAGCGACATCGCCGACTGCGACACGCTCATCTACTACTGGCCGAAGAACAAGCCAGAAGCCCAGTTCCAGCTGATGAACCTGCTTTCTCTGCTGCCCGTTGGCTGCGATATTTTTGTGGTCGGTGAGAACCGCAGCGGCGTTCGTAGCGCAGAACAGATGCTGGAAGGCTATGCGCAGCTGAATAAAATCGACAGCGCCCGTCGCTGTGGCCTGTATCACGGCCGTCTGGAAAAACAGGCGACCTTTGATGCTGAGAAATTCTGGGATGAGTATCAGCTTGACGGTCTGACCATTAAAACTCTGCCAGGCGTCTTCAGCCGCGACGGTCTGGACGTGGGCAGCCAGCTGCTGCTCTCCACCCTGACGCCGCATACGAAAGGCAAAGTGCTGGACGTCGGCTGTGGCGCGGGTGTACTGGCGACCGTACTGGCGAGCCATTCGCCAAAAGTGCGCTTAACCCTGTGCGATGTGAGCGCCCCGGCGGTTGAAGCAAGCCGCGCAACGCTTGCTGCAAACGGCCTGGAAGGCGACGTGTTTGCCAGCAACGTCTTCTCTGATGTGAATGGCCGTTTCGACATGATCATCTCCAACCCGCCATTCCACGATGGTATGGAAACCAGCCTTGAAGCGGCGCAAACGCTGATCCGTGGTGCAGTACGTCATCTGAACAGCGGGGGTGAACTGCGTATCGTGGCTAACGCCTTCTTGCCGTACCCGAAAGTGCTGGATGAAACCTTTGGCTTCCATGAAGTCATCGCCCAGACGGGTCGCTTTAAGGTTTACCGCACCGTGATGACGCGTCAGGCTAAGAAGTAATCCTCCTTATCTGGCAGGCCGGATACGCGTAACCGCTATCCGGCAAAACCGGGCGCTACCATCGGCCATTTTTGCAGCAATCAAAACAGCGTGCGCATTTTTCTGTTGACGTAAAGCTGAAAACATCTAGAATGCGCCTCCGTGGTTACGATACTTTTACAGTGTCGATGGTATGCGAAGGTGGCGGAATTGGTAGACGCGCTAGCTTCAGGTGTTAGTGTCCTTACGGACGTGGGGGTTCAAGTCCCCCCCCTCGCACCA